>NZ_JAYGHH010000058.1:0-27907 GCF_034931045.1 Nodularia sp. UHCC 0506 | reverse complement strand
GAAAAGGCTATTAACCCCACCCCTACTACACCAGCTATTAATAGTTCTAAGCCGGGAACCTGAAACCCTCCCCCTAATGACTCAGCCGCTTTAATCTCGCTGTAAGTTTCCTTAATGGCTGCATGGGTTTGATAGACTGCACTGCTAATTTTTCGGGTTGAGTGCCAGGAAATAACGCCACCAATAGCAAGTTTTGAAATTGCTACTAATGGTTTACTGTGGCGTATCTCCCAACGTTCGGAACTTAATTCAAAGTTGAAACTTTCGCCAGCATCTATCAAACCAGGAAGCAATGCACAAATAATGCAAGTTGCAACTATCAAACTAATGCTTACTTGTAGGGTAAACAAGAACCAACTGAGACTGACTGAACCAAGTTGACAGACTAGAAATAGCACCCCACTGTCAAGCCGTTTACGCGCTTCTATCTCTTCATACAATTTATTTTCAATGTATTGCAGATATCGCGCTGTGTCTTGGTTTGGTTCTGAGTCTTCAGTATCTAGCAGTTCATCAAGGTGGTCAGGCTGCATAGTAGGATAGGTGGGGTTTTACATACTCAAACCCCAGAAATCTTGACTGTACCAATTTTGGATTTTGGATTACTCAATTTTGGATTTCTCAATTTTGGATTTGTGATTTTGGATTAACAGATTTTTTCTTTTTAAATCTCAAATCAGCAATCTAAAATTGATTGACAAGCGACTGGGGTTATTTATTGGTTAGAAACCTAGTGCAGTTTTCAGTTGTAGCAGTTTAGCTTTTAGTCCTGGAGATGATTGATAGTCTTTCTCAGGTATCAGGTCATATCTGGCTTTGTCTCCTTTATTCAGTGCTTCGTTTAATTCTTTCTTTTCATATTGTTCATCGGCTGCTATTTGTTTGATTTCGGGTCTATTGGACTGTTCCAATAAACTGGTTTTTTGGTCGATTCCTACCAAGTGAGCATCGATATAGCCCTTAATCTGGGTGTAGTTCATCTGGTATTTGTGGCGTTGTGATTCCGCCGACTTAGAAGCCACAAACTCAGCCGCTAACTCACTCCGCGAATGACCATATTTGGTGTTTTCGAGGGTGGCTTTCATGGTCGCTTTATCAATGGCGATTGCTGACTTGCCAGCTTGAACTAAAATATCGCTTACAGCTTGATTGTATGCTTCAGTCCCAGAGATGATTTGCTCATACAATTGGGCTAGTTTAGGTGCAAATTCAGCGCTTAAACTACCTTGTCTTGCTAGTTCGCCTATTTTTTGGGCAGCTTGGACATCACCATTTAAAGCAGCATCAAAGTCTGATAATTCGACACCAAACTTGTTTTTTAGGACATTGCTGATTCGTTTCGCTTTTGGCTGGACGTGGTTCTTGAGTGTTGGAGATTTTGCGGCTTTGAGTAATTTTTTAGTCATTGCTGGTAATATTGGGGTGAAAATTATATGGATTATTTGCGATTTCCTCCGGTAATGCACTCCGTAGGAATCGCACTTTCTTAACTGGTGAAACCTTCTAGGGAGAAAGTTTTACTTGGTTGCGATTGCCGTAGAGTCTCCCAATGCAGTTCTAGCAATGCTTGCTGGGCATCTCCTAAAGTTAAATCAGGGCTGTACTCTACTGCTTGAAAGTCTGGATGCTTTTGGATTTGCTCAATTAGCACTAGGGATTGGTCAATTAGTGTTGACAATTCCTTACTTTCAGTCATTTTCTGAACCACTGGGGAACCTCCAAGTAAATATTAGGATCTTGAAATTCTCTGTACTCTGGTTTGGTGACTCTATGCCTACTAAATCTGTAATTATCAAAGGCTACGAGTGCAGCAGCAAGGGATGAAATGATTAGAATGATGGATATGGCTTTTGAAGGGTTAAAGCTAATGACAAAGCTTTTATCCGGCTTTGCTAGGTGGGAGTGCAAATGCTTTGAGGGCTTGTCTTGTTTGTTGGCGAAAGCGTTCGGAACCGCTTTTGATATCTTGGCTTATGCTCCTTAATCCATCATTTAGCAGTTCGGAATTTTCAGCATCCAGATGATGAATTGTCTCTTTAACCTCTTGCACAATATGTTTGATTTTCTGCCTACTTAAAGCTGCTTTATGCTGGACAAAGGCAGTGATTGCAGCTTTTATCTCTTCCAGTTCATCATCTGAATTTGTACTGGCATAATCAAAGTTTTCGGCTATGGCTGTAACGTCTTCAAGGTTTAGTGCGATACCCATGCTTTCGGCAGTAGATGCAACTAATTCAGAAGTTTCTTGCAGTGCTAATTCACAAGATTGGGTATTTTCTACGAGGTGATTGGAAGTCTCCAGAGGGGCGATTGTTTCCAAGTCTTCAGGAGTCTCTAGAGGTGCGGTTGTTTGCAGTTCTTCGGAAGTCTCTAGAGGTGCGGTTGTTTCTAATTCTGACTCAACTGGTGCAAGTTCGGTGTGTTCCAGTTCTGGTGTTTTCAAATCAACGACTAAACTATTAATTACTTCTGTCCGAATGTCAGAACACCAATCATCTGGGAAGTCTGGACAAAGTTCTAAAATTTTAGCCTCTATCTGGGTGGCTGTTACTTCATTAATACCCTTAGTCTTGAGAGTTCGGCGGATAGAGTCTACTTTGTTCTTGAGTTCTTTCATTTGTAAATCCTGCTAGATGGTCTAGTAATTGCGGTGTAAAAAACTATTTTTGATGCTTGATTAAAGTCGTAATTGGCAGTTCTCGAAAACTGTAAACCTGCCTTATACCAAGCATTTATCAGCATTCGGTCTGTTACGTGAGGTTTGATTGTTCTGAGTATTTCTAACAATTCAATGCCAGTAAAATCAGAATAATCAGTGTAAGTATTTTGAAAACTTTCGTAAGTGGCGATCGCTTGCTTCGTGATTGGGGTGCGTGGGTGCAATGTCTTAAACTGTGCAAACATTTTTAAGGTTTTGACCGTGACAGACATTCCTGACCGCTCTAACTCACTCCGCAGATTTCGCCACCTACGATTAGAAACTTCACCAGCTACAGCCTGATAAGTTTGGCGGTAGTAAGTTTCGCTTGATTGCTTCATAGGCATCAGATACAGATGAATTACATCTGTCAGCAGTGTAAACTGTCTATAGATACTTGTCAACTAGCTATGTACATTTTACAGTAAACTGAATCAATAGATTTTATGGAAATGCCTAGAGTGCAAGTAAAGCGGTCAATTATTATTTATAAAGATTTCCCCGGTTTGGGGGAACGGATTAAAAAGGCTAGGGAGGGGGATAAACGCTCTCTGGTGAGTATTTGCAAGGAATCAGGGGTGTCTAGAACTTACTGGCATCAAATAGAAAATGAGGCGACATTATCCCCAATAACAGAGGACATTGTTCGGAAAATTGAAGCCGCGCTTGGGGTAGATTTAGGGGTAAATTTTGATTGATTTGAAATGATTCTGCGTGAAACCCGAATGCAAAATCGCTGTCTCTAACAACGGTAGAATCAGCTTTTCAGCTAATGCGACACGCAAAATCGCTCCTTTATTCCCTGTCGCACCCCCAAAATGGCACTTGCAGATACATTTCAAATGCCACTGCGACCCTTACCACGCAAAGAATGAAATAAATCTGCAATGTAAAATTTACCCCAAAATACCCCGGTTTTTCATGCCCTTTTCATGCCCTTTTCATGCCCACTTGCCAGAGGGCATAAGGGAAACATATTTAATTTTCCATCTAAATAAATGACTATTTGATAAAAAATGCCGTGTCAAGGATTACCATCAGTAAAGGTACTATTAATATGAATATCTGGTCTCTCCAATGTTGGCCATGAAATCCTCAACAGCCGATTTTCAACTTCCGCCGCACAATGAACCGGCGTTAAAGTGGCTTAGGGAGGCGAAAGATTATGAGTCCGCTCTGGCTCTAATTGCTGGTGGTACTGCACTTGCTACAGGCGGCATGGTTCATCCGCTTGGCTGGGCTGCTTTTGCTTTGGCTTATAAACCGTTGATCCGACTTGAGAAACTTGCACGTCTGGAAAAATTAACAACCGTACTTTTGGATGAGTTTAAAAGTGTTGGTACACAAATCTTTCCAGTCCAAAAAATCGAAGACAAGAACCCTCTGGACTTGTTTGTGAGGTTTCCACGCAGAAGTCACCTGTTTATCTCCATTCGTTCTTTTGGAGATCGGGAGGTAGTCTACAACGAAGCAAGGGAAATTCTACAGATCCGGAAGAAGAATAAGAGGGGTTTGACTACGTGGAAACCTTGTCCATTGCTTGAGTTAGCTGATTACGAAAAGTGGCTAAACAAAAACAGAGACTTGTTTGCAATGTCTTCAAGGGAAGCAACAAAGACACCCGCAGCCAAAGTTTTAGTTTTATGGCCTCCTACCAAGGCGGCTCCAAATCACAATGAACATCTTTATACGGAGATAGAAGGCATGAAAATTTTGGCTCTCAGAAGAAAAGGCACTGCTTTTGTGATTCAGGAGCAGAAAGTAACTGAGTTTATTAGGGCTTGGTTAAATCATTACCAATAGGATAAATACCGAAAACCCGTGGTCCGGTATGGACAACAAGGTTTTCATTTTTCGATTCCATTGCATTGGAATTGGGGATTGGGTTTTTGCGAGCCTAATTAATATCCCTAATAGTAATCTTATCAAATCTTTTGGAGTATTAAGCCATTATCACACTGGCAAACCCAGACAAAAAAGCGATTTAAGAATTTTATCTTCTAAATTTTCCGAACGCTTGTATATAAGATTACTACACCGGATAGCTCCAATTCCTCCACTACACATCAAGGAGGATGGACAAAATGTTAGAATTACAGCCAAATCACGACTCAAAAGCACCACAACCACCAACAACTAAACAGGCAGAAGCTCCAGGGGCAGCACAAGAGTTTATACAGCCCAACATCATCAGGTTTGCATATAACGCCACTGGAAAAAATAAAGACTGGGATTTTAAGAAGCTGGCCGCCAACTTCCGAGATACAGAAGGCACTCTAGCTGATGTCCAGCGCCATATCAAAGCAGGTCACGCCATTTGTGCTGGCTTATTAGGCGGTAAATGGCGCAGTAAAGCCAATATCATCGGTTCCCACTGGCTACTACTCGATATTGATAATTCCGATGTCGCCCGTGATCTTGAAGGCAAACCAATCAAAGACTCTAACGGCAACTACATCAAAGTTTACAAACACCAATTAACCATAGAAGAAGCCCTAGCCCATCCCTTCATCCAAAAACACTGTGCTTTAATCTATACCACAGCTAGTCACAAACCAGACTGGCATAAATTTCGACTGGTTTTCCTTCTCCCCCAATATGTTGAGGGTGCTGATACGGTAGAAGCTTGTACGCGATCCTTGATGCAGGAACTGCCCCATGACCCCGCGTGTAAAGATGCTTCCCGTGTATTTTATGGCAGCACCGAAGCCGAATTTCCCCTAGTCAACCCCGAAGCAACATTACCAGCAGAATGGATAACTAAAGCCGTAGCGATCGCTCACCAGGAGAAAATTGAGTATGAGCGACGCATAGCTGAAATTACTTCCCGCCGTATCCAATTCCAAGAGAAAGCACAAGCCAACAACTGGGATATAGACCAGCTGATAAAACAGGCACTATCATACATTCCTGAGCGCAGCATGGGGTCGGGAAATTATCAGGAATGCTTACAGGTCTTAATGGCACTATACAGCCATTACGGGGCTACTGATGCCGAAATCATAGCAGAGCAGTGGTCACCAAGCATCAAAGGGGAAAGCTGGAACATTCGAGACAAAATTAGAAGCTTTGAGCGATCCCGACGTGCGGGGATCACCATTGGGACACTGTTCCACATCGCCAAACAGTACGGCTTCCGCTTTCCGCAACGGCAGTATGAACCATATCAACAGGACGAAGGACTAATTACCCGCCAAGAGTGGGAATTGGGACGAGTCAGAGAGGACTTAACCAGTTTTCAAAACTTATTAAAACAGGCTTTCGCTCCTGTTGTTAAAGCGGCTCAAGGATTCTCAACCCCCACATCAGGGGAGCCAGTACCCACATCACCGCAGCCAGTACCCACATCAGGAGAGCCAGCACCCACATCACCGCAGCCAGTACCCAAAACTACCACCCCAAGCCGGCAGATAATTGTCTACAAGCAGGGCAATATCCCACACAGAAGCGAAATTACAGGCAATATGTATATTGAGTGCCAACCAGAAGAACATATCGCCGCCTGGGTGGAAGCGATATCTAAGGGCTGGACGCAAATTTTAGATAATTCTCATCCAGGACTGGGCAAATCCCACAACGCTGGACAACTGACAGCTGCCATCTTCGGGATCGATAAATTAATTTACCAGGATGCCAACCACAGAAACCCATCCACACTACCCATCGAGGCTAACTTTGTTGACCTCCCCGTGCGGCACAATGGTTTAAAAATTGACACTAGCCGCACCACCCCAATGGGCGAAAATTTCCTCCTCCGTCCCAGACCAGGAGAAACTCCCGATACTGATGGCAATTGTCACCGCAGTTACTTATTTGAAGGATTTCGGGAGAAAAACTTTCACTCTTTAGATTTTGAGGAAAGTTCCATTAGCCCCATCTGTGACGGTTGTTCCTCTAAGAATCAATGTCGTTTCGCCTCTGGACCTGGTTTTGGCTTCCGAGACCAAAAACGCACGGTCATTCAAAATTACTCCGAAATCAGAGCGCATCCCGACTCTACCCCCGTTACCTTAACCAACGCGGCTGGTCAACCTTTCACAGTCGGGCGGATTTGGGAAGAAGCAGGTACACTCATCAAGCCTGTGCGTTCACTGGAATTGAGATTGAGCGATTTTGATACTACCGTCGCCAAATTAGCTACAAGCGGCTTACCCCCTGAACAATGGTCAAAACTCCAGCCCATTTTACAGGTTTTGCGATCGCTGCTCACCCAAGATATTAAGCCTAATTCCCGTTACGGGTTTAATGATCATGACATCCGGGCGGTACTGCCGGATTTCCCAGAAGGTTTAGACATGGAAGCGATTCACCAGATTTTAGAACCTGATTTAGATTTTCTCGCTGATTTGGATTCCATTGATATCCAGGCAGACCAACAACTCAAAAAAAGTACCGCAGCCCGTTATGCTGCCAAGCAATTAACTAGAGACAGCTCCCGAAATGCTGGTAAAGAATTTCTGGAATTGCCTTTATACTGGCTCACCGATTTCCTAGAAGCTTGGAAAGGTAAAGGTTCTTTGGCTTGTAAGTGGGGTGTAGTAACCATTTATCGTCCTTACGCCAAATATACTGAATTGGCCAACTCTGCCCAATTTAATATTTACCTTGATGCCACTACCACCGCCCAGAAGTTAAAATTGAAACTCAACTATCATGATCCCGTGTTAGTCATCCAGCAGTCACGCCCCGACTACAGCAATTTAAAGGTGGTCAATGTCACTGGGCTGGGTAAATTGTCTAAAAATCGCTCCAGTTCCTTAACTGACCGTGTTAATGCCCTGAAAGAAACTTTGCTTCAAATGCACAAGCATATCGGCATTATCGAGTGGAAAAAAATCGCATCCCAAGCGGAAAACCGCATTGAATACGGTCACTTTGTCGATGGTCGTGGTGTTAACAGGTTTAGTGATGCCGACGCTCTCGCCAGCTTTGGCATTCCCTACCAAAACATCGGCTCGTTAGCAGCACATTTTCAGGTGATGACTGGTCAACCCGTCAACCTAGAAGACCCAGAAAGCACCTTCCAAAAGTATCTCATCGAATTGCTAGAAGCCGAAATCATTCAAGAGATTGGTCGATTACGCGCTCATCGTCGCCCCAACCAACAGCTAACATTCTACTTCTGTGCTGACTATGACCTGAGTTTCCTCTTAGATGAACTCCCTGGCGTGAAATTAGAGGTTGTCGATGCCTGCGATTTCTGCACCGAAGCGGGGAACCGCCAACAGCAGACTGGACACGCCATCGTCAAAGCCTTCACCCAGCTTTGGCAGTCGCAGCAGAAAATTGGTCAAACTGAGATAGCCAAAATCATCGGCATTAGCCAGGAATGGGTGAGCAAATTTACCAAACGCTGGGGCGGTTGGTTTAAGTTTAGAAAAATATTACTTTTACTATTAGACAGTCTTTATAGCGATAGTCATAAAAATTTCACAGACTTGAGCGACGAGGAAAAGTGGTTTGCCCGTGAATACTTCCCCCACCTAGTTACTGAGTCGGAATCATCACCAGAAGATGCCTTAAAACATATAGCTGAAGTGGCTATAAGCGTTACCCAAACTGCGATGCGGCGAATTTTACACCACTGCACCCCTCAAGTTAGGGCTAACTTGCTGATGATTATCTTGCGTTGTTTACCCATCGAAGTTTACTCAGACTTTGCCCCGGTACAAGCCGTAACTAACCCGACAGTGACCTGAAAAAATTTATCTGCTTACATCTCTACTGACCTATCAGTAGTAAAAGATGCTCTTCTTCATGATTGTCTACTTAATCATTGAGTGAGCGTCCCGTTCAGTATGCCTTGTCACGCCGCGCCTTGAGGCTCAATGCCAAATACAGGGGTTACGCATAAAGATTGAGGCAGATATAGCATTTCTGACATGAAGTGCAAACTAAACTGACTTATTATCGCTTTAATCAAAAGAGTGAGTTTCAGAAAAATTCTTGACCATACGAATGACAGGAAGAACGTTTTTGTTTGGAAGCGAAATCTCAAATTGCTGAGAAATCTGATAGCCGAACCTGCGATACAACGGCTCACCAGCTAATGTGGAGATGATCTCAATGGTCTTAAATCCAGCTTCTATCGCTGCCACTTCACACTGTCTCATAATTTTGCTACCGATTCCTTTACGTGCAAACGCTGGATGAACAAAGAACGCCCGAATCTTTGCAGGTTCAAACCTTGGATCGAGTAAGATATCTTCTTCCACTTTCTTACCCAAATCGCCTCCATAAAGCGTTTTTCGTTTACTCCATCCGCCACAGCCGATGACCTGACTTGCACTCTCAGCGATGAAGTAGGTTTTATCCTGGATTAATTGACTATCGACACCAAAGACGGTTCCCAATGCTCCTTCAATTTGTTCAGGAGTGTAGTAGTTTGCTTGAAGTGTTCTAGCGGATTCTGGAATCAGACTCGCTAATGCAGGGATGTCTTCTGGACGAGCTAGACGAACGTATATATTCTTTTGTGTCATTTACTTAGTCTCATACTCTTGCGCTGCTGGCTTTACCTGCTGGCTGAGTTTCAGTAGTAGGATTTTCTGATGTATTCTTGTCTTCACCAAGAGAAGTCTTTTTCTGGCGACGACTGCTTTTCCTCAACTCACCTATTAAATACTTAATCCGGCTACCACTTAAATTAATGCCCTGCCCAGCCAACATTTCTGAAACTTCATCGTAAGTGTAGCCATATTTATCAGAAGTCAGCTTCTCGATATACCGTCTCATCTTGCGAACAGCTTCCCTGTCTGATACATCCTCGCGCTCCTTCGGCTTTTGCTCCTTTAAGACGCTAATCGCCTCATCAATCTTGCCCTTAGTAATCTTCTCAGAATCTTTTGGCTCAACCATTGCTATGAAATCAAATTGCTCATCATAATTTATATATTTTCCCCTATTTTTGAGATTGTATGACTCTACAATTTCAGCCGATTGCAGCTACGCTGGTTTTAATTTTTGTAATGCGGCTACGCCGTTATCATCATTTATTAGAGACTGATATAATTTTCCAGTTCTGGCTACGCCATTATCATCATTTTACTGATGCCGTTTAACTGATGCTGATTTTCCCCCTGACCACTCCCAGCTACGCCATTACCACCATTTATTAAAAGCTGTTCTACTTTTCATGTCCGGCTACGCCCTCGCTATATTCATCCGATGCCGACTGTAGCTGACTCTTGCTGACTGTTGCTAACCATAGCCTTGTCCCTCCGGCTATGCCGTCGCAGTAATTCAGCTAACACTGATATAATTATTATGTTTCAGCTACGCTGTAATTGTCCTTCATCCTCCCTGAATCACCAAAACCCAGCCCCGGCTACCCCCGCACAGTTCCGCCCCCACTGACCTGTCGCCCACCCCCCGCAGCGTAGCTAGAAGCAAGCCGTGTCTTTTGCCTCCGGCAAACCTCGCTCCGCTCGGACGACAGGCTTGCCAAATGGGGAAGTCTCCCCCTTTGGAAACCCCCTCCCCCACCTCCCACAGTTATGCGCCCAAAACTGTCCAAAAACCTCCTGCGTACCAAAACCCTAGAAGCTCGTGTCAACGCCATTGAACACGACATGATTAAACTCAAAGCACAAGACGCAGGACTCTCAATAGCTGAATTCACCCGCCGCAGCGTATTACTCAAACCACTCCCCAAACGCACCAGCAAAATCACCCTGGCAACCTACCGCGAATTATCCCGCATCGGTAATAATATTAATCAACTCACCAGAGCCACCCACACAGCCATTAAAATGGGACTGCACCCACCCGCAGACCCAGAAGAATTAGCACAGTTACGCAACCTCCTACAAAAGATAGGACGAGAACTGTCCCAAATGGAAACCGACCCCACCGATGAGGACGAAGAAGAAGATGAAGATTGGGAGACAGAATGATTGGCAACCAAACCAAAGGTAAAAGCTTTCGCGGACTCCTCAACTATCTCGAAAACCGAGAAAAGTCATCCTTAATTGGTGGCAATATGTTTGGCACAAATGCCGCCGAACTAGCCAGAGAATTTCGACTGTCTCGACAACTCAACCCAGAAGCCCAAAAAGTAGTTCACCATGTTTCCCTCTCACTCACCCCAGGCGAACAGCTAGATAACGAGACATGGTGCGAAATCGCCGACAAGTATATAGAGGCAATGGGTTACACAGCCAACCAATACGCCATTTACCGCCACAACGACCGCGACCACGACCATATACACATTTGTGCCAGCCGAATCAGCCTAGACAATGGCAAAATTACCAGTGATAGCTGGGAATATGTACGCTCCGAAAAAATCATTCGCCAGCTTGAACTAGAATACAGTTTACAACAAGCTCAAAGTAGCAAAGAAAAACTCAACCGCGCCCCCAGCATAGGACAACAACGACGCATCGAGCGAGAACAACTAGAATACGAGCAAGGCCAGAGAAACACACCGCCACAACAAGCAATCAAAACCCAACTAATTGAACTAATCGACCGCGCCACAATAGACCAACCCACCATGCCCCAAATGATTGAAAGATTGCAATTATTGGGTGTAGAAGTGCGCCACGGATTAACACGCAACGGCAAGAGTAAAGGTATCTCCTACGCCTGGAATGAGCAAAAATTTAGCGGTACAAGTTTAGGTGCAGCCTACACCTTCCCTGGACTACAAAAACATAAAGAAATTGATTACCAACCACAACGCGACGACCAACCCATTCAGCAACTGCTGTTAAATCCAGTCAAACCGATATCCTCTGATGAAGTACAAAAGTTTCTCCAAGAGATTGAACAGAAACAACAGTTGCCATTTACGCCCCCAGCAGAAGATGAAAGCCTATGGCCTGCATTAAAAAATTACTTGACTGAAAAACGTGGCATATCATCTGCATTTGCGGAAGCATTACATGAGCAGGGGTTGACTTACGTAGACCAGCAGCGAGCTGTTGTGTTTATCAAATGGGATTTAGATCGTGAAAAGTCAGGCGCACTGATATGGCATACCCGTAGCCAAGATAATCTCACTGTTGAGTATGACAAAACCACCAAACCCTCACCGGGTTGGTTTCATTTGAGAGTGGGTGGTAAGCCAGGGGATACAATCGAGAGAGTATTCTTGTGTGATACCCCCATTGATGCCCTGTCAGTAGCAGAGATTGACATGATATCACATAAAGGGTTGCCACCAGTGAGAACAATGTACATGGCAGTGGATGACCCAAATAACTTGCCATTAGAATATTTCAAAGATGTTAGCAGAATTGGGCTGGCTTTTAATAATAATGCTCAGGGTCATGAAACCGCTAGTGCTGTCTTAGAATTGCTGCCCCAAAGTAAGAGACTTCCACCCGATGAGCAAAATTGGAATGAGGATTTGCTGGCACTGCTGCACCAACAGGAACTAGAACGCTCCTCACGACAGCGCCAGCAGGACAGAGGTTTGAGTCGTTAGTTTAGTAATCCCCTCGATGCAGCGAAGTGGGCGCGAGGGAGGGGCTTTGCCCCGTCCCTCTGGACTCCCTCCCCAATGCCAGTTGTTGACCGAGCGCTGTAGAAACCCCCTGGTGAGGCCAACTAAATTCTTCGCAGCGCTCAGTCACCGCTTCGCTACAACTGGCTTGAGTAAGAGAATCAGGTAAGAAACAGCTTTCAAGAGGTGATCTCAGAATTTAGCAATCACCGGAATTAAAGATAAAACTTGGTGTGAATTGTATATTGGTAGTGAGATGGTGAGATTTACCCAAAACCTGGGCTACGACAAGCGCGCAACTGGGTCATCGCGTCCTGCTCATTTCACCCCTCATTCAATAAATTTGTGTCTACTTCAACCTCAGACAAAAACCTTAATTGTTCTTCTCCCGAAAAATATCAAGCAAGTCAAAATCTACCAAATTTAACCGATGTTGATCCTGTAGGTAAAACTTGGGAAAAACACCGAATTAATGCTGATAAAATTGCTGAATATTACACCCAAGCAGATGATGAGACTTTTAATGAATATGCTTGCCGCTTAAAAAGCTGTTCTGAGTGGCTAGAGTTTCGCTTAATTCCAGAAGAATCAGCAGATATTCTCAAGTTAAAATTAACAAATGCGCGATTTTGTCGAGTGCGTCACTGTCCGGTTTGTCAGTGGCGACGTTCTATGATGTGGAAAGCAAAAGCTTATCAGATTCTCCCTCAAGTTGTCACAGATTACCCTAAATACCGTTGGTTGTTTATCACTCTGACAGTAAGAAATTGCCAAATTGAAGAACTCAGAGAAACCTTGGATGAAATAAACAAAGCTTTTAAACGTTTGTCAGAATTGAAAGCATGGCCAGCTAAAGGTTGGGTAAAGTCAGTAGAAGTTACGAAAGGTAAAGATGGAATATCAGCACACCCACATATACACCTTTTAGCGATGGTACAGCCTTCATATTTCAGTCATGGCTATCTTTCTCAAGCTAAATGGGTATCATTATGGCAGAAGTGTTTAAGGGTGAATTATCAGCCAGTAGTTGATGTCAGAGCGATCGCAAAACACCATGATCCAAAAGTTCTGATTCCTGAAATTCTGAAATATCAGGTAAAAGAGTCTGATTTATTGGATGATAGGGAATGGTTTCTAGAGTTAACCCGTCAACTACACAAAACTAGAGCGATCGCAGTTGGGGGAGTTCTCAGACATTATATGCGAGAATTAGAGGAGAAAAATCAAGACCTTATTGGTGAAAGTGAAGAGATAGATGAGGTGATAGATGATAGTTTATTTTTCCGATGGGATAAAAGATTACAAAAGTACAAATTATAGTGATAACTAAGAGAGAAGTAAAGACCTAAAAAGCAGTCACGAAGAGGAGTATAGCAAATCAGGAATGTAAATAAGTAAGCAGAAGCTAGTTATCATTGGAAAGCAGATTAGAATTATGGCTGACTAAATTAATACCTATTTGAACGACCTGCATAGAGATATAGTAATCCTGTCTATCAAGAATGAGCAAAGTAGAAAGACCAGACATGATTAAGGTAAAACCAAAGTAAGTAGTAAGTTTTCTAAGCATATTTAACGAATAAATTAGTAACAAGAGGAGTAAGTAAAGGTAGAGAGAATAAACAAGTCAAGTCAAGTAAGTTGGTAGTAGTAACACCTCCTTAAGTTCAAAACAACAAATAGCTTCTGTGTTGAAGAAGGACTAGCTAATTACAATATTGAAATTCAGGCTATATCATGACCCTAGCGTATATTGAAAGAATCGCACAACGTCAATGTTGATTACAATAATGGCGATACAATTCAAGCAAGTTTTCAAAACCAAAACTTGCTGACAGACTTTTTAGAAAAGTTAGCAGGATGAAGTTGTTCTATAAATCAAACTCTCACGTTTTTAAATTTTTGATCTCCCAAACCTGACTTAAATCTAAAACAAACCACTAATTATGAGTCATGGTGATTCCTATCGGAGAGCTTGGCGAACGCAGGTGGTATATTTTTTGTCAAGCCTCAAAGAAATGGGAATGAATGGTTAATGCATAATCAACTCACCTTCGTAAATTGGCGAAGGTATTGCTGTTAAAGAGTTAATTAAGTTAACGCCGCCGTCATATATTCCGGTGATGTCATACGCCAATAACTTCACAACTTTTCATCTAATAAAATTTTAGTCAGTGAGCCGCTTGTAAAGAGAACTCCTTGCCGATAATTACCGCATCTCCCCAAATTCCCTAATATATTCTACCAACTCCTTAGTATGCCCCCCTGAAGAAATTCGCGCCAAATCCCCCACCAAAATAAACAATTCCCGCGCCCTACTCACAGCCACATTGAGTAAATTAGGACGGCGATTAATAAACCAAAGACTATCACTGCCTTGACATTGGCGAGTTGAGAAAATTATCACCGACTTTTGACCACCTTGAAAATTATGAACTGTGCCAATGCTCTTGTCAGAAAAATCATCTGTCCAACGAGACTTTAAACGTTGAGTCAGAGCATTTACCTGACGACGATAAGGTGAAATCACGCCAATAGTCTTGTCAGAATCAGGAGAATTAAAACAATAACCCACCCCTAACAACTCCTCAATCAACGCCTCTACCGCATCAACCTCTGCCCAATTAACATTGTTCTCCAGCCTCCCCTCCACATGACAACCAATTAGGTTAGTACCCAGTAGAGAATTCTTCGGTTCAGTTTTGATGATCATCCCATAATTGCACAAGCGATCGCAAAAATCAGCAATCACCGGAACGCAACGATAATGATACTTCAGGATAATCCCCTGACCAATATCTCCCGCTTGTCCTAATGCCCCAGCCGCCCGATGATAAGCAGTAGAAACAGTAGAACTGTAACGGTCATAATCCGCATCCGTAAGACCCTGCTCCAAAAAAGACTTGCGGCGATATTCATCTTTCTGTTGGTCACTCAAATTAATCACAGGCTCCAATTGCAACGGGTCGCCTACAATCAAAGCCCGATTACACCGCACCAAAACCGGAAAAACCTGATGGGGTGGAATCTGTCCCGCTTCATCGACAATCACCTGAGCGATACAGCCACTATCAGGATAAGGAAACAAACGCCGAATAGAATGTAAAGTACAGAGAAACACCGGAAACAACAGACTGATATCCCGATAAACATTTCTCCAATTCACAGATAACTGACGAAAAGCCTCCCATTCGCCATTCAGGACAGCAATATAAGTCCTCAGAGAAACCATCACCTCATCTTGTCGCCGCAGAGCTTCCTGCTGCTGAAACTGCCAAGACCACTCAAATAACTGAACTTGCAACGAATGCAACTCAGTGTAGAAACGACCATAAAAATCTTCACTACGATAAGAAGCCAATCGGCTTTCCACTCCAGAACGGCGATTCATCAACTCAGACAGTTGCCCTTGTAACAACTCAAGCTGCCCTTTGACCCTCTCAGAATCACCCTGTTCTTCCTGCCATTCTCCTGCTGATTTGAGTAGCTGAGAAACACTCTCATAGCCTGCTATCAAAGATTCAGTTGTCAATGGAATTTGAAAAGGAAAAGGAGTCGCCAGCGTTGCCAACACAGGCATTTCTATTTGTTTGTGTAAACGCTTGAGAACATAACGCGGACTACTTTTAGTTAACTCCTGCCAGAATCTCTTAATCCCCTGCCAAACCTGCACAAACCAGTTGTCTTTTTTACGTAACCCTTGCCCATCTGACTTACCTAACCCCTGTCCATCTTCAGACGGTAAACAACGCCTAGCACCGTCAAGATAGTGCCTGATTTGCTGGTACGCTTCTAGGGGGAACTGAGAATAGTCCCGTGAAAACGCCAATGGTGACGACGACTGAGACTCAGACCCATTTGTATTTATCGCCGACTCAACCACTTGTATCTCGTGACATAACTGCTCTAATAATCGCGTATCAGCAGCTTTCTGTTCCTGCTCATATTCATCTTGCTTGATATGGTCTTCTACCTCCTGAACACCAGCCAATAATTGTTGCTTCAGCGACTCCCATTCAGCATCATTAAACCTTGCCGTAGCCAACCAATCCAGTGCAGCTTGCAAGCGAGGTAGAACTTGGCTATCCACTAACTCCAAAGAACCGCCTGATAGGTAGAAACCGTCAGAGAAGAGGCTGGGTGCAGGGGGAAGAGGGCAGGGGAGAAAGTCTTGACCCTCCGTTTCCTGCTCCTTACTTCCCACCCTTTCCTGGTCAAGAGAGAAATGGTTGGCTAAAAGTTCCTCAACATTATTGACAGCATACTTATTAGTGCTAGTAACCAAAGTTAAATTACTTTCATCTTCACCCTTTCTTGCTAATTCCACAGCACGACGTACCACTTGTTGCGCTATCTTATGTAACAACAAAGTAGTCTTGCCATTTCCCGGTGGGCCAATTACCGCAGTAATGGGATTTGACTGGGAATGTTTCAAAGCAAGTGCTTGATAATCATCCGGCGGCGAGTGATTCAACGCCCCTAAAAATACGATGTCATGTTCAGGTGCTTGTGGTTCTCCAAACAAGTATTCATAAGCCGGATGTCCGGGTCTTGCCCAATTCCAGTTTCGCTGGTCGCTAATTTTCAGAAAATCTTTTTTGAGGTTGTAATTGAAAGGAAAGTAGTCAAAGTCCAACAGATAGGGCAGAAGTTTCGACCGCACAGGAAAGGCTGGTAATTCAATCAGTCCCATAAAATCCTGTAGCGTTTTAAAAGGACGATTAAAAGTGGTTTCCAGAAACACCTTCAACCCTTCCCTAGTAACTAACTCCTCAGCCCCTTCTTCCTCCAACCCGTACCACTGCATCAAATTGGGAATAACAGGTTGAAACTCGTAATCAGTTAAATCCCATCCCCCAGTACGATAATTGCCTGTAAAGATAGGAGAAATGTCAATGGTAAACAACGGGCGAAATTGACGGCGATTCGTTTCAATCTCATAAATCTGCGGGAAAGCTACAGCAATTGATGGTAATTTTGGTTGAACCTTTTTCTTTGAGCTTTTAAACGGTTCCTTGAGTTCCTTGAATAAAGACTCATCAAGCAATAATTTATCACCGATTAGATTTACCCCAGAGTCCCAAATATTGGGTTGCTCCGAATCGGCAGATTCTACTTTGGCATTACTCAAATTTTCGACTTTGATGAAATCTAACCAAGCATTGAGTAATTCTCGAATCTGTAACTTTTCTGCCATCTCCGTTTCTTCCCCCTGATAACACAGCAACTCGTGCTAAACAAAAGCAATTCGTGCCAAATTACTCATCACCCAGTAACGCTTCCAGTTTGTTTAAAAGGTTTACTAGCTGTTTCTGCTTGCGAGGTTCTTTCCAAAGCTGACGCTTCTTAATGCGCTGGGTGATATTTTTGAGTTGTTCCGGTATTTGGTTAGATGCTTTAGATGAGTCGGGTGATTCAGCCGAACTGCTGGCTGGGATTTGTTCCTTGATTTGGCTTAAAGACCAGTCCTGAGCTATCGCCTCCGATAAAAGTTGTTTTCGCAGTTCATCATCTTTTACTCGTGCTAGGGCTTGGGCTTTGGTGTATTCCAACTGACCAGAGCGCAGTGCCATTAAAATGTCAGATGGCAGATTGAGCAAAGGTAAACGCTTGGTGGTGAACGATAGCCAATTCATCAGTCCCAGGCTTTCAAACACCTCTTTAACCGTGGGAAATTGTTCATCATCTAAGTTAGGAGAAACGTTTCTCCTAGATTTTTTCGATTCATCTCCTTTAGAAGAAATGTTTTCTCCAGATTCTGCCTCATCATCTAACTTAGGAGAAACGTTTCTCCTAGATTCATTTAATGAGTCTTTTGAGTGCTGTTCCCCTTTACTGTGGGCGTTCTTCATCCGATACAGCAGGGATTTGACAGATTCCACATCACACTTAAGCCGGATAGCCAACAGGTACAAAATCCCTTCAGTTTCTTCAACAGGGTTAAGGTCTTCTCGTTGCAGGTTTTCTATCAAAGCCAACTGAAAAGCTTGGTCATCAGTTAGCTCACGCACAACCACAGGCACATTTTCTAGTCCCACCTCTGTAGCTGCCCGATAGCGTCGTTCTCCTGCCACCAATTCGTATTGACCTTCCGCCACTGGACGCACCAACAGAGGTTGGAGAATGCCATGCTGTTTAACTGACGAGACTAATTCTTTTAATGCTTGTGGGTCAAAGTATCGCCTGGGTTGCTGCTCAGGCAGACGAATATCTTTGAGCTTGATAGTAGTTTCAGTAGCACCTGCTGCATTTCCCGACTGTGAGTCTAACCAAGGTGCTGGGGGTGGGGTGGTAATTTGACCCCCAAAGGGTTTTTCAGTTTGCTTGCGTCTAATCACAAAGCCTCCAAAGCCAAAGCAATTTCTTTAAGGATAGCGACTATAGAATGTTTAGGGTCAAACACCGCTAGGGGCGCACGTTCTTCTGTGGCATCGACAAAAGCCGTGGCTCTGGGAATAGGTGGAAATATCCGACCCCAAGCTAAAAGTTGTTCATTGATGGCTGCTAATGCGCGTTTATCGGCTGAGTTCTGTTGAGCATACCGCGTAGGAATAAACCCAGCTATTTGAATTTTGCGGTTAGCTTTATTTTTTACGTGGGTAATAGTTTGTAACAGTTCATCGGTTCCCTCGAAAGCTTTGAGATGGGTTTCAATGGGGACGAGGACGTGTGTGGCAGCAACTAGGGAGATATAAGAAAGTAATCCTAAACTGGGGGGACAGTCTATGAGGATAAAGTCGTATTCATCCAAAACTGGTTCAATGGCTTCCTTGAGGCGCAAGTCACGCATAGCTGCACTGACTAACTGCATTTCGGCTCCACTCAGGACTCGGTTAGCTGGAACCAAGTCCATACCGTGAATGCCCTCATGAATTGGTAAGGGCTGCTCATCGATAATGGCATCAGCAATGGTTTTTTGTAACTGAGATGGCACTACCCCCATGAATTTGGTTAAGGATGCTTGGGGGTCGATGTCGATGAGCAGGACGCGGTGTTCTCGTTGTGCGAGGTGGTATCCCAAGTTTTGGGTCAGTGTCGATTTGGCGACACCACCCGCCTGATTAAACAGGGCAATAATGCGGCATGGAGAGTCAGATGTTGACACTGGCTTTGGTTCCTAGAAGATACGTTGACGTTGGGTCAATCGGCTCGGTTTTAGTTTCCAGTTTACGTATATCAGATGAATCAAGTTTTATTTTAGATAGAAATCGCAGCAGCGTTTATATAACTTTATCGTATGTAGATGATACGGTGTTACAGAAGACCACTTCAAATAAAGGAGCCAGTGAGTGCATCTCAACCCCTCTGTGGTGCTGTAGTGGTTCTCAAGGATGCAGGTGATAGGCGTAAGCCTTCTGCCTCACTACTCCTCAATTACTTTAGTCCTTGTGCGGAGTTTTGCTTTGAAGTGTGATTTTTAAAGAATTATGGGACACTCCTAACTGGATAATAAAGTTGTGTTAGGGTGTGAGAAATGATTCCAGAATTTGACGTAAATGGTAATTTACCATCAGGGGTGCATTGGGCAGAATGGTCGGATTTTTTAGAAATATTTGGGACAAACTTGACTAGACAGCGCATGATAGACGGTCTTGAACTGGCAATGACGCAACTAAAAGCAGCAGGCTGTAGAACTATTTATATTGATGGTAGTTTCGTTACCAGTAAACCAAAACCAGGAGACTTTGATGCCTGTTGGGAGGATAATGGAGTTGATATAAACTACCTAGAATCGATTGCTCCTACTTTATTTAATTTTGCGCTGCGGCGTGCCGAACAAAAAATTAAGTACAAGGGTGAAATCTTTCCGTCAAATTATCCAGCTAATGATTCCGGTACAGCCTACATAGATTTTTTTCAATTTGATACCAGGACGAATACGCGCAAAGGAATTATTGCTATAGATTTACAAAGGTGGAAACCATGATGATCAAAAATGAGCAACAGTATCAAAATTCCTTAGCTTGGTTGCAACGCTTTGAACAGTCTATAGCGGAATTGGATAACAATGAACAATTGAAGGCAGAACCCAAACGGTGGAAACTTCACAGAGATTCATATCAGAGTCAAGTTGACGAGTTAAAGTCAGAAATCACCGAATACGAAAGACTGATTAATTGCGACACCAGTAAACCTTTAAAAATTCAAGTTGATTCTTTAAATAAACTGCCAGATGCTTTAATTAAAGTTCGGTTAGCAGCCAAAATTACTCAGCGAGAACTTGCTGATAGATTAGGAATTGCTGAACAAAGAGTCAAGGAATATGAGGATACAGATTATCAATGTGCCAGTTTTGTAGAAATTCTCGAAGTCAGCACCGCTTTGGGTGTCGAATTTGAAACTGCAACTGTGCAAGTAGATTTTGCGGAAATAGAAGCAGTTAAAAAAAGCGTGGATAAATGGCGCAAAGAAAAAATGAATATTAAAACTAAAGCCTCATAAGTATGGTTGACATTTTAATTAATAAGTTCAAAATTATATGACGGGGAATTAGTAGCACCTGAACAGAAAACCGAGATAAGCAGCATTTTGGTCGCAATGCTAGTGTATTAACAGACGTTTCTACACCTGAATCTCAAAACACAATTGATGCCAGCTTCTTTCTTCTGCCTGTATTGCTCATATCTAGGTCAAACTGGACTGTCCGCGACCAAGTGAGCGCGTCATCCATCATGATAGTTACCTTGACATTATCATGATGGAGGATAACAGGGCGATGGCAGGGTTAGGGTGCGATCGCCTATTTTGTAAGTACCCGGATACCCAGATATTTGAGTATCCGGGTACTTATTCACTATTTGGGTGGGCAAGCCTCCCTTTTAAGTTGAACGGTGGGCAAAGGAGACATCTTGAAGTCTAGATAAGCTCCACATTCAGAAGTACCTATGACTAACAGAGAGGCTAAGGCCACTAAACCACCAACCTTGATGCAATCAGGTTCTAAATTTTTCATGGGGAATTGTCTTTGCGGTTTTTTTTCTGCTCTATTCACTTATTTCCAAGTTTTTTGAAAAATTGACTCAAAATTGAGAAAGTTTTTTTCTGCGTGGGAATTAATTGTAATCCGGTAAAATTAAGAACATTACATATGAAACAAAAAATGAACAAATAGCCAAAAAAAAGAGGTGAAAATCGCGTTGCTCCCGTGAAAATCTTAAAAATTTGAGTATTCAGTTTTTAGCTAAAAATAGCTGTAACCTTTAAACTGTAAGGGTTATAATCCACTAAACTTTGTACTGGATTTGCTTAATAATCATGTAGATTTTAGGCTTTTTTTTATCTAAAGCACACACGTAGATAACCCCCACAACGTTAAAGACTAGGGGGTGCGATCGCACTTTAAATACATCTGCATCTGAAAAGTAGGACGAATAATAAGATTTTATTTTTAATTTTTATTAGGTTTAAATTTTGCTGATATTTCTCTTAAATACGAGCTATTTTAAGAATACTCCACAAAATCAGGGAAAATAATGAAACTTCTACCTTTACTGCTTGTTCTCTCCGCAGGTGCGATCGCGTGTACTCCAATTTCTAGCCCTCCGGTAGTTACTCCTGTCACCCCTGTAGAGTCACCCGTGACACCAGCAGAAGAGGAAACGCCTACTATTGCATTATCAGAAGAAAAGAAGGCTACAGCCTTTGTTGATGCCTACTTAACTGAAATCACTACTGGTGGTGATTTAGATCAAGGTTTTTTTTGTAGCTTCGACACAGTTGCACAGTTCAATTCTCCCAGAGAATATAAAATCCTGCGTACAAACTTCTCTGATGGCAAAGGCAGGGCAATTGCTAGGGTAGATACTAGAAGCACTAGCGAGAACTATTTCATCGCTTTAAAGAGTGATAGACCTATGTGGGCTAGTCAAATTGGTGAAGTTGGCACTTACAATATCTGCATTGATTTTATATCGGAGCATAGAAGTTAATTATTAGTTGTAGTGAACTGCAAACATAAATGCTTCAAACTGCAAACAAGGCAATTTTGAAACCATATTATTTGCAAATAAGCTGTAACCTAAGCGCAGTAAATTTCACAGCATTTATCGCTGCTAACCGTCCAAATTATACGAACCAATTAGCCAAACACTTATGCCCGAATGTTGTGGTTTAATCTGAACGATATCCGTCCAATTTAATTATGAATTAGGTTTTTAGCAGCAAGTACCACTAACTTATTTCTTTGGCTTGGCAAAGACTCTTAAGTTTAAAATTGGAGTAATGATCAATCTTCTTTAATTTGGACAGTTTCATCCTAAAAGTACCCAAGGTGTAAGAAATGAATTATTGCCATGCCTTCGTGCAAATGATAGACTACTTGTAATAGAGGCTACCAATTGGGCTTGGTATATTGGAAACCCTATTTAAAATTTATCTACCATTCAGTGATCCCAGTAAAAAATCCATTTGACGACTTTTTGGAAAAATGATTCAGATGGTGTTGGCTCTTGGCTATAAGAGACGCAACTGAATTGACCAATAAATAGGTACTAATCACCTTTCCAGTACCTATTAAATAGGTACTGTACCTATTTCTTCTGCCAACGCGCATCCGGGCCTCGCCCTAAACATTCCAGCCGCCCCGCAGTCCTCTCTTGGCGTAAGATGCGGCGAATTAGGTCAATCCCCACAGTCGGGCATTGTGACTGTAAATCCTTAATAGAAAAATCAAATGGCATATTGCTAATAGCATCAAGCACCATAGCTGTTTTAGCGCCCTTGGTCTTGGTGACTAACCCCACTCGCTGCTCAAAGTCCCGGTACGCTGACAGCACAATGACCCCCAAAAAATATTCCCACCAAGGCAACAAGCTATGCGACCCAAGATGCCAGTTCTGCGACGACTGGTAAAGCGTATCGTAGTAACTTTCCTTCGTCCGCTCGACAATCCGCTCCAAACTAATAAACCGTCCCACCTCGTAACCAGCCTTGTATAGTAACAGTAGCGTCAGTAGACGAGCCATGCGTCCATTCCCGTCAGTGAAAGGGTGAATGCACAGAAAATCCAGGACATAAGTTGGAATTAGCAACAATGGTTCAATTTCTTCAGACTGCCAAAGGGTGTTGAACCTTTCGTGCAAACTTTCCATTGCGGCTGGTGTGGCATAAGCAGGGAGTGGCTGAAATCTCACTATTTTCGTGCCATCTGGATGGATTTCGCTAATTTCGTTGTCTACTGACTTCCAGCGCCCACCTTCAACGACAGCAAACTGATAAAGGTCACGGTGCAGCTGTAACACCACCCCTGGGGTAAAAGGGATGTAGGCATAGCTAGTGTGAATGGTCGTCAGCACATCTCGATAGCCAGCAATTTCTTGTTCCGAGCGATCGCGCGGAGTAGTTTTTTCGGCTACTAATTCCTTGATGCGTTCCAGTGGTGCGGTGATGCCTTCTATCCGGTTAGAAGACTCGGTACTCTGAATAATCGCCGCTTGGCGCAGGGTTTCCAATACTTGGGGTGACTGTTCCTTAAATAATTCTTGTTTGCCTTTATACTCACCAATCAACCGGATAGTGCGTAGTAAATTTTGAGTAATTTGCTGACGCTCAATCAAGTTTGGTTCAAATGATTTCATAAAATACATTCCCAAAGATATGCACGATACGGGAGCTATCACTGCTGATACAGCACTTCCGGCAGCTAACAGCACTTGTTTTCTAGAATTACTGTTGGCTCACCAGTCCCAATCAAAAGACTCAAACCTTTTGGGGTTCTGAGCAGTGTAGCGGACTGTATGTTGAATATTTGTATGCCCCAGGTACGCTTGAATATCTCTGGTTGGCCGTCCTTGGTCTGCCAGAAAATAACCGCAACTGTGGCGCATCATGTGGGGATGTACCTTAATCGGCAACTCAGCTGCATCTGCGGCACGACTAACAATCTTCTGAATCGCTGCCACAGTCAAAGATTTACCACGCTCATTCACAAACACGTAGTAACCCCCCTGGTCTTTGTAGCGCTCCCTTAAAATCTTCAGTCCCTCAATCTCGTCACTTTGTAACGGATGATTGCCGCTCAAACTGCCCTTAAGACGGTTAATATAAATGATACGCCTCTCAAACATGATCGCGTCCCACTTGAGTCGGCAAGCTTCCCCTGCCCTCAACCCGTGGCGAAACATCAACAGTAGCAAACAGTAATCGCGCTGTTTGTGCCTGCCCCTGTTGCCTGCTGCCTCAATTAGTACCTTCACCTCTTCTATGGTCAGATACTCTCGGCTTCGATACTCTTCATTCTTCCTTCGCTCCAACATCAGCTGCACACACCATTACTGTCCGCTTTAGGGTTGTATTACAGACAGTTTAACTCGCTACGATCCCTATGATTTCGTCAAGAGACCAACAAACTCCAACTTATTGCTAATCGTTCTCAATACACAATTATGCTCGCTTTTTCGGTAAGGGGTTAAGCCGGGATACCTTTGAGGACTATTCAAGAAATCTCTGGTCACAGTGACCTGGGGACTTTGCACCGTTATCTAGAGGTTACGCCTGAGCAGAAGCGCAAAGCTGTTTCTGTGATTGGGTTTTAGATTCTGGGGTGAAATGAGCAACGGTACAGAAAGTTACGCTAAGGCTGAAACGGTTACTGGATAAGCCTTTTAAAATTACTTCTCCAACTCCGATTTCTTGGTTGACTGTCTGTGGCGTTTGACAATATCATTGACCGTTGTCTTGCTAAGGTTGAGTTTTTCTGCAATTTTGCGGTAAGAATACCCATCACCAACCATCTGCAAAACTTTGGGACCCAACTTATCGGCTTTAATCCTTTGTCCCGGCTGTCTGCCAAATTTCTGACCTCGCGCTTTAGCAGCAGCCACCCCACTCCGCACCCTTTCTCGCAGCAAATCCCGTTCAAATTCAGCCAAAGATGCCATTAAATGAGCAATTAGCCTGCCTTGAGGTGTATTCAAATCAAATTGCAATCCAGTTTGGGCAATTAAGGAAACGTGCCAACTGTGCAAATCCTGCAAAGTCTCAATCAAATCAATGGTGCTACGTCCCCATCGGGTCATCTCCGTCACCAAGATGGCATCAATACTATGACTTCGAGCTAACGCCATGACTTTGGAACGTTCAGTGCGGTCATGTTTAGTTCCAGAAACCGTTTCCTTCCAAACACCAACCACCTCAAAGCCACAAACGGCAGCATACTCTAGTAAGTCCCGTTCTTGCCGCTCGCAGGACTGGTCAGTTGTGGAAACCCGACAATAAATGGCAACTTTTTGTACCAATTAAACCTTCTGGATTTTATAACTCTTAAACACTTGCTGTACCGTTCAATTTTAGTGTACCAAATAACTTACACTTTAATTAATACAACTTAGGACTTATGGATGGGATTCCTTACTCTCGAACAGCGACGACGCTACGGAAACTATGAGTCGGAACCAACACCAATGCAATTAGCTCGCTACTTCCATCTTGATGATACGGATAAAGATAGTGTTCTAATTCGACGTGGAAATCATAACCGTCTGGGTTTTGCCTTGCAGCTAGTTAGCGTCAGGTTTTTGGGGACTTTTTTGGAAAATCCTATTGATATTCCGCTAGGTGTAATCATTTACGTAGCCACTCAATTAGGAATCTCAGATATCGAATGTTTGCCACGCTACCTTGAGCGTTCCGTAACCCGTTGGGAGCATCAGGGCGAAATTCAACAACGCTATGGCTATCGAAATTTTAGCGTCCAACCAGAACATTGGCAATTAGTTCGTTGGCTGTACGGACGTGCCTGGGTTGGTTCGGAGAGTCCGAGTGTTTTATTTGACTTGGTTACAGCAAGGTTGGTTGAACATAAAATCCTTTTACCTGGAGTTACAGTTCTGGAGCGTCTGGTTGCCAGTGTCCGAGAGCGGACGGCGAAGAGGCTGTGGCAAATTTTATCCAAACTTCCTTCAAAGGAACAACGCTCAAAGCTTGAAGCCCTACTAGTACCCGATGAGAAAACTTGGTACACACCACTCGACCAGTTACGGCGAGCGCCAACTCGTCATAGCAGTCCCGCCTTGGTCAATGCTTTAAATCGTCTAGTTAAAGTGCGTTCCCTTGGTATCAACACTTTAAATTTCTCTGGTATCCCAGCCAGCAGATTAAAAGCTCTTGCCCGCCATGCAGCAACAATTCGAGTTCAGGCGATTGCCCGTATGCCTTTTGAGCGAAGAATAGCAACTCTAGTTGCTTTTATTCATACCTTGGAAGCTCTTGCTGCTGATGATACCCTCGATGTGCTGGAATTGTTGCTCAAGGATTTACTCTCCAAGTCAGTGCGGGATGGAAAAAAAGAACGGTTACGCACGATAAAAGACTTGGATGCCGCCGCTTTGCGGTTGGGTGCAGCTTGTGCAGTTATACTTGACCCCAATTGTGAAGATAAAAGTGTGCGTGAAGTTGTTTTTCAAAGCATTTCTCAAGAGAAGTTGCAAGCGTCTGTCGAAAAGGTGGAAGAATTGGCCAGACCGCCTGAAGATGACTATTACCCAGAACTGTTGAAGCGTTGGACACAGGTTCGCAGATTTCTTCCTTCACTGCTGCGGACAATTGATTTTCAAGCTACCAAGGCTGGTCAGTCAATTCTGAAGGCTGTGGAATTTCTCAAAAGTATTGAAAAGAAAGCAAATCCCAAGATGGATAATGCTCCACTCAATGGCATTACCAAAGGCTGGCTGCAATTAATTGTACAACCCAATGCAGATATCGACCGTCGCGCTTACACTTTCTGTACCTTAGAGCGATTGTGTGAGGGATTGCGCCGTCGAGAATTATTTATCACTCCTAGCATCCGTTGGAGCAATCCCCATGCGAAATTACTACAAGGTAAAGATTGGGAATCAGCCAGACCACAAGTTTGTCGCGCATTGAACCTGCAACCAACACCCCAAGCGGAACTGTCCAAATTGAAACAGCAACTCGATTTGGCATTTCATCGTACTGCCAATAATTTGCCCAGCAATGCAGCGGTACGCGTCGAACCTAACAAAAAAGGGCGTGACACTTTAACAGTCACCAATCTGGATAAGTTGGAAGAACCTGCCAGCTTGAAAGCTCTCAAAATACTGGTAGCAGAGTTACTTCCCCGTGTGGATTTACCAGAAGCTTTACTGGAAATCCATGCCAAAACCGGGTTTATGGATGAATTTAACCACGGTAGCCAGGAAAGTTCACGAGTAACTGATTTACACATTAGTGTCTGTGCAGTGCTGATAGCTCAAAGTTGCAACATAGGTCTGAAGCCAGTTATCCGGGCAGATATCCCAGCCCTAACTCGTAATCGACTGGCTTGGATACAGCAAAACTACCTTCGTTCTGAAACCTTGAAGAGTGCTAATGCACGGTTGGTCGATGCTCAAACTCAGATTCCATTAGCCCAGACTTGGGGTGGAGGAGAAGTTGCTTCGGCAGATGGATTGCGTTTTGTAGTGCCTGTGCAGACACTAAATTCAGGACCCAATAGTAAATATTTTGGTCGGGGTCGGGGTATTACTTACTACAACTTTACCTCAGACCAGTTTACAGGTTTTCACGGTTTGGTGGTTCCTGGAACGCTGCGGGACTCTCTGGTTGTGTTGGTTGGGCTTTTGGAGCAACAGACATCTCTTCGTCCCAAGGAACTTATGACTGACACAAGCGGTTATAGTGATGTGATATTTGGTCTTTTCTGGCTACTGGGCTACCAGTTTAGCCCTCGACTGGCTGATGTGGGGGAAGCTCGCTTTTGGCGTTTGGACTCGGAAGCAGATTATGGCGTTCTTAATGGA
>NZ_JAYGHH010000057.1:8285-33652 GCF_034931045.1 Nodularia sp. UHCC 0506 | reverse complement strand
GACCATGAAAACACCCGCACTCCAGCAATACCCTTCTTTACTTAGCTTACAGCTTGTTGGTATGTCCGTTGCCATCTGTGTTTTCTACCTGACTGTGGCAAAGATTTCTAATGCGGCGGATTCGCTTCCTGGAATTTAGCCAAATATTTTAGCCTGGTCATCAGCGATGAAGTGGCGAAAGATGTTTATCGGCTTGTGCCTCAGCAAATATTACAAAATGTTTGGGCGGTTTTGATTCAAGTCACAAAATATATCAGCTAATCCAGCTTGTTTGCGATTTACTGAATTTTGAAGTTGCTTTTCCCAAAAATATGTAAAGAAATGGAGTTTTACATGGCATCAGGTTTTATGCTGTTGTAAATAAAGATACGATTTTTTTTACGGTAAAAACCGCAAACTCAATTACGGGAACTTTGAGAGAGGCAAATTCTAAGATGAGAACTAACTGGCAGTATTGGGTTTGGAAGTTATGGATAGCAATGTCCCTCCTAGCTGGAGTTACATCTTCTGGGAATAGCGCATTGGCTCAAATTACTCCAGATAACACACTTGGTACTGAAAGTTCAGTAGTTAAACCTCTCAATCCCCTAATTGACAGAATTGATGGTGGAGCCATTCGTGGAGTTAACCTCTTCCACAGTTTTCAAGAGTTCAATATCAGTGAAGGAAGAGGAGCTTATTTTGCCAATCCCACCGGAATCAACAATATTTTTAGCCGAGTAACTGGAAGTAATCCTTCCCATTTGTTTGGAACATTGGGTGTGTTGGGAAATGCCAACCTATTTTTTCTCAACCCCAATGGCATTATCTTTGGCCCTAATGCCAAGCTGGATATGGGTGGTTCATTTGTGGCAAGTACCGCTAACAGCGTAATTTTTTCAAATGGAATGGGGTTTAGTGCTAGTAATCCAGAAGTGCCACCACTGTTGACTATCAATGTATCTGCACCTGTTGGTTTAGAATTTGAGAGTGAGAAGCCAGGAGCATTAGTCAATGCTGGAGATTTAGGAGTAGGAGCAGGACAAAACCTAACTTTAGTGGGCGGTACAGTTGTCAGTACAGGGAAACTGTCAGCACCTAGTGGAGAGTTAGCGGTGGTTACTGTACCAGGGATACAAGCAGATGGTAATACACCTGTAGTAAATCTTGGACAGGCAGGGCAGTTTGTGAATTGGGAGATGCGATCTCAACGCCCGCCGCAGGCATCGCCAACATCAGGGAGTAGTCAAGCTGCAACAACTGGATTAACTCTGTCTCAATTGCTGACTAATACAGAAGGTACAACGGGGTTAACAGTTAATAGTAATAGTCAGGTAGAGTTAGCGGGATCTAATCTGCAAGTACAAACTGGGGATGTAGCAGTGCGGGAGTTGAAGGCACAGACCGCGACTTTGGCAGCAGAAGGCAATTTAACGCTAGTAGATAGCAAATTGGGAGCAAAGGGAAATTTGAATCTGCTGGCTAAAGATACAGTGCGGGTGCGGGATAGTGTAGCCAATCCTCTTATTGCTGCGGCTGAAGGACAGTTGTTGCTTCAGGGTACTCAAGGTGTAGATATCTTTGCGTTGAATCACCCTGAGAGTGGATTATTTTCTGGTGGGGATATGGTGTTGCGTTCTGCGGATAAGGTGGGGGGTGATGCTCACTATTATGCAGGCGGTAATTTTCGGATAGAGAAGTTGGATGGTAGTTTAGGAAATTTGTATAGTCCCCATGATCCTATTATTCGTTCTCTTGGCGATGTTAGTTTCTATGCTTATGAGGGAGCATCTTTGCACATTTTAGCTGCGGGTAAAGTGGAAATTCCTGGTTATGTTTTCATCATCAGTCCAGATACTTTATCCAATTCAATTAATCCAACTACAACACCTGAACTTGCTAATGTTACTTTATCTGATGGGACAGCTTTAGAAATTGATGGCAGTAAATATTTAACTGTTGATATTAGAGCAGGAATGAAACCGGAAGCTGTTGGTATTTCGGGAATAACAGGAAATTTTGGTGCATTTTATGATTCTTTTTTCAACTTCATATCACCTACTGTTACTGCTTCTCCAACGAGTGCTGATATTGTTATTGGAGATATTTATAGTGATACATTTTTTGGGGAGGGCGGTAAAGTATTTTTAACAAATAATTATCAACAAAACACGACTTTAGATGGTGGGATTACCCTTAATTCAATTGATACTAGGGATGTTTTTGGTGGTGGTTTTGTCACTCTTGATTCCCGTGGTCAGATTGAACTGAATGAAGAGATTAATGTTTCAGCTTTTTCTCCATCCGAGAATTTTGTAGGGAATGGAGGTAATACAACTTTATTAGCTAAAGATAATATTATTTTAAATGTAAATTCTTCAGTTGTTTCTAAAGGTTTATTGGGTGGTAGTATAATCATTAAAACTCCATCATCTATTATCCTTAATAAAGATAGCAATATTCGTAGTTATAGTTTTAATGATATACCAGATTTAACAGGTGGCAATATTCAAGTTGAAGGAGGATCACTTTTTTTAGCAACTGGCGCACAAATAGGAACTATTACCTTTGGCAAAGCCAACGCAGGCAACTTAATTATTGATACTGTTAATGAAGTTAATTTTGATGGTAGTAATGCTGGAGCTTTTAGTGTAGTTTTTTCAGATACAGGTGGAAGGTCAGGTCAGATAAAACTTGATACAAAATTACTTTCTATTAGTAATGGTGCTTTTTTAATAGCTACTAATTTAGGCGAAGGAAATAGTGGAGATATTAATATTAAAGTAGATCAACTGAAGGCTACTAACTTTGCTTTTATAACTGCTGATACTTTTGGAAAAGGAGATGCTGGAAATATTATTATTAATGCCAATCATTCTGTAGTATTTGATACTAATAGTGCCATATTAAGTACAGTAGCAGAAGGTGCTGAAGGAAATGCGGGTGTAATCAATATTGCAACAGATTCAATTTCTGTAAGCAATGATGCTGCATTTACCGTCACTACTCGTGGAAAAGGAAGTGGTGGTGCAATTATTATCAACGCAAACGATACTATTTATTTTGAAAGAGGAGGACTGTTTAATAATGTAGAATCCACTGCACAAGGAAATGGTGGAAGTATTGAACTTACTACAAAAACCTTATTTCTGACACAAGGATCAGAATTAGTATCAAATACTTTCGGTCAAGGAAATGCAGGTAACATAAATATTTTTGCTAAAGATTCTATTTTCTTAGAACAAAATAGTGAAATATTAACTCCTGTAGGATTAGGATCGATTATTGGGAAAGGTGGAGAAATCAATATTATAACTGGTTCACTTTTTTTAAATTCACGTTCAAGACTTGTCACAACTACAGGAGGAATTGGAGATGCTGGAAATGTAAATATTATTGCAAATGATTCTATTTTCTTGGAACAAGAAAGTGCGATATTAAGTACAGCAGAATCTTTACAAGGAGGGAATGGTGGGAACATTAATATTACAACTGGTTCACTTTTCGTAACTTCAGGTTCACAGTTAGTTAATGCTACAGATGCAAAGGGAAATTCTGGAAATATAACTATTATTGCTAATGATTTAGTTTATTTTAATGGACATACTGATAATTTTAAAAGTGGTGCTTTTTCTGCTGTAACTTCAAATGCACAAGGAAATGGTGGAACTATTGATATTACAGCTAAATCTTTGATACTACAAAATGGGGCATTGTTAGCTACACAAACATCTGGTCAAGGTAACGCTGGTTCTGTAATGATTAATGCAACTGATGCAGTAAATTTTGATAATGATAGTGGTATTGTTAATGATGTAGTAACTACAGCTATAGGAAACGGTGGAAATATTGATATACAAACTAGAAGATTTTCGATGACAAATGGCTCTCAACTTTTAACTAACACACAAGGACAAGGAAATGCTGGAAAAATTAACATTTTTGCTTCTGAATTTGTAAATTTTGATGGAGTTGGAAGTAATGGACAATCTAGTGCAGCTATTAGCACTGTAGGATCAGATGGAGTAGGTGAAGGTAATAATATTGAAGTTACTACAGATATTCTATCTCTTACTAATGGAGCATTTTTAGATGCCTCTACCTTTAGTCGAGGAAATGCAGGTAAGGTTATAATTTTTGCTCATGATTCAGTTATTTTGGATGGAATTGGAAGCAATGGACAATCTAGTGGTATTTTTACAAATGTAGAAACACAAGCAATAGGCAACAGTAATGACATTAGCATTACAACTGGCTTATTTTCAGTGAGTAATGGAGCATTTGTCAGTGCTTCTACCTTTGGTCAAGGAAATGCTGGTGATATTGTAGTATTTGCTAATAATGATATTAACCTGGATGGAAGAGGAAGTAATGGATTTTCCAGTGGAATTTTTAGTGCTGTATTGCCTACAGCTTTAGGAAATGGGGGTGATATTAAACTTCAAACATCAGCAACACTTAATCTTCAAAATGGTGCAGTTATTAGTTCCAGTACATCTGGAAGAGGAAATGCAGGTACAATCTCTATTATTGCCCCAACATCAATTAATATTAATAGTAATAGTGGATTAGCTGTAGAAACTAGTAGTGTTGGAAAAGCCGGAGATATCAACCTCAGCACCAAACTTTTAACCGTTGAAGAAACCGCCAGAATTACCGCCACCGCTACCGAAACCGCTACTACCCAACAACAAGGTGGTAGTATAACCATCAATTCCCCTAATATGAACCTCTTTGGTAAAGTCGGTATATTTGCTCAAACTCAAGGAGAAGTCCCAGCAGGCACATTAACTATTCAACCTAGTAATAATCAACCTAACTTAGACATTAACTTTGCTAAAGGTGCAGAAATATCCGCCTCTACTTCTGGAAGTGGTCAAGGAGGGAGTATCTTTCTTGCAGCACCTCAGACTATAAACATTCAAGGAGATGGTAAAGTCTCTGTCGAAACTACTGGAAAAGGTAATGCAGGAAATATTAATATTACCACCCCAAACTTTAAACTCAGCAATAACGCACAAATTACTGCTTCTACCTCTAGTAGTGGTCAAGGAGGCAATATTAATTTATTTGTTGATAATGATATTACATTAACTGGAAATAACACGGCTATTACTGCAAGTACCTTAGAAGGTTCTTTTGGTAACGGTGGGAGTATTTTGATTGACCCAAGTACCTTTACTATTGCTGATGGTGCAAAAGTAGCAGTTAACAGCCAGGGAACAGGAACAGGTGGTGATATTGAAATTTACGCCGGAACATTAACACTAGATAACGGTACAATTTCATCTATTACTAAAAGTAGCGATGGCGGTAATATTGCCCTCTATTTAGACCAACTTTTATTCATGCGAAATGGCAGTGAAATCTCTACTACTGCTGGAGATAATCAATTTGGTGGTAATGGTGGCAACATCAATATAGACGCACCATTTATAGTCGCCTTCCCTACAGAAAATAGTGACATCACAGCTAATGCTTTCCAAGGTCGAGGTGGTAATATCCAAATCTCCACACAAACCATCTTTGGTCTTGAGTACCGACCACGCTTGACCCCCTACAGTGATATTACAGCTAGTTCAGAGTTTGGTGTAGATGGTGAAGTGGTCATCAATACCCCTGGAATAGATCCCAGTCGTGGCTTAACCCCATTACCTGATGTACCTGTCAATACTCAAATTGTCGTAGGTTGCCAAGCTGGTGGAGTGCAATCTTCTGTATCATTTTTCAATGTTGGACGTACTGGCTTACCTGCTAGTCCAGATGATCCATTAAGTCAAGAAACGATTATTGCTGATTGGATTAATCCCGATTTTACAGATGAAAATGCTTCCTCTGGAACTAATACCATGAATCTACCAAAATCAGCAGCTAATTCCAATAATGAAGCTGCAATGACAACTCAATTACCTACTGTGACTCCTCCTTGTTATGCTTACTAGGTATTTTCCAAACTTCCATTTGTTTCCATCCTGGTTATACTTGAGCGTAGCGTTGTTAACCAGCAATATCAATACTGGTGCTGTAAATGCCCAAACTATTGATTTAGTTCAAGTTCCTAATACTAATTCTCCTGTACCGCAAAATTTGCAACCACAGGATATTACACCTTCCACTCCGTCTCCTTTGCAAATACCTCAACCTTCCAAGCCTCAACAGGATGTATTGCCAGACATACCATCACCCTTTGAAATTCCAGAGGTTAACCTTGAAAATTGTCCAGCTAAAATTACTGTGACAGAATTTCAAGTCATAGCAAAACATCCTGTTTTTTCTAAAGAAACATTAGATGCTGCTGTTAATACTGAGCAATTTCTCAACCAACCTCTTTCATGTGCAGAACTGCTTCGTTCAGCTTTAGAAATCACCCAAATTTACCATGATGCTAAATATCAAACTTCTGGTGCTAAGGTTGTTATCCCCAAGGAGACACAAGAAAACAATCATATAGGAATAGTCAAAATTGAAGTTATTGAGGGAGAATTAGAAGCTATTAAGGTTATACCATTCTGTCCCAAGAATCAGCAGAATATTAATTCTGATAGTGATTGTCCAACAACAACCAAACCTTTACACCTAAATCCTGAATATGTGCGCTCACGTTTGGCTCTTGCTAAATCAATACCTTTCAATATAGGTCGTTTGGAAGAAGCTCTACAACTTTTACGACTCAATGCACCAATTGAAAACATTTTTGCCACGCTTTCTGCTGGTTCAAAGCCAGGAAATACAATACTAGAAGTTCAGATAAAAGAAGGTAACACCTCTAATATTCCATTCAGTATTAATAATAGTCGTTCTCCTAGTTCTGGAAGTTTTCAACGTCGGATCGGACTGAGTGATAATAACTTCCTGGGAATGGGGGACAGTTTAAGTTGGAATTACAATAATACTGATGGTAGCAACGGCTGGGATATGAGCTATACTTTGCCATTTAATCCTCGCAATGGCACTCTGAATTTTAGCTACAGTAATACATCCAGTAATGTGATTGAAGCGCCATTTAACGAACTTGATATAAATTCCCAATCTCGTGCCTATGAATTAACACTACGCCAACCAATAATCCAATCGATTAAAGAACAAACTTTCCAAGAATTCACTTTAGGTTTAACAGCATCTCGCAAGGAAAGCGAAACCTCCCTATTAGGTACTCCCTTTCCCCTTTCCCCAGGGGCTGATGAGCAAGGACGTACCCGCATCTCTGCATTACGGTTTTTTCAGGAATGGTCACAGCAGAACTCTACAGGAGTCATAGCTGTGCGATCGCAATTTAATCTTGGTATTGGAGCATTTGATACCACCATTAATCAACCCATTTCTGAGGTAAATGAAGTTATTCCTGATAACCGCTTTTTTTCTTGGCAAGGTCAAGGTCAGTGGGTACAACTTATAGCACCAGAAACTGTACTTTTACTACGTACAAATATGCAGTTGGCAGTGAGGACTCTTGTACCTCTAGAACAATTTGCTATAGGTGGTTTTGGTAGTGTACGCGGTTATCGGCAAGATACACTTTTAAGTGATAATGGTATCTTTACATCAGCAGAATTGCAATTGCCCATCTTACGTATTCCTAACTGGAAAAGCGTATTTCAGCTAACTCCTTTTTTGGATTATGGCACGGCTTGGAACAGTTCAGGAAGAGAGAATTCAAATCCTAATAGTTTGGCATCTGTTGGTCTAGGTTTAAAGTTGCGACAAGGAGATAATTTTACGGCTCGTCTTGATTGGGGTATTCCTTTAATATATGTAAATTCCAGGGAAAGAACATGGCAAGAAAACGGGTTAACTTTCACTTTGTTATGGAATCCTTTTTAAATAAAGCACAATTAATACTACGTAGTTTAATTGTTGTAAATCGCTGGTATCAACGTCTACTTATTTTACTTTTTTTAGGTGTATTTATTACTGTAGGTATACATCCTGTATTATCACAAACACCTATAGATATACCAATTATGCACGAATTAACTGATATTACAAAACCAATGCAAGGTAATAATACCTGTTATAACCCAGGTGAAATTGGTAAAGTAAAGGATGCTAAAAAATTAATAGAATACGGAAAAAACTGTTATGAGCAGGGTGATTTTAGTAATGCAGCGATATGGTTACAAAATGCTGTTGAAATACTTAAGCCTCAAAAAGACCAAAAAATTAATTTAGCTATCACGCTGGGAAATCTTACTTTAATTTATCAGCAACAAGGAAACTGGCAATTAGCACAAACAAGTATTGAATCAAGTTTTAATATATTAAATCCAATCAAAAATATAAATCATAATAGAAAACAGCAACTTTCAGCCCAATTTTTGAATATTCAAGGAAAGTTACAATTTGCTCAAGGTAAAGTAGAAGATGCGTTAAAAAGCTGGGAAAAAGCTGCTGCTATTTATCATGGTATTGGGAATAAATATGGAAATATTATTAGTCAGATTAACCAAGTTCAAGCTTTGCAAGCTCTAGGGCTTTTTCAACCTGCTCAAACTAAGATAGAAAAAATAGAACAAAATATAGAAAAACTTCCAGCTAATCTTAAATCTAAAGCTTTACGTAGTTTAGGAGATATCCTCCGCGCAGTTGGGAAGTTAGAGGAATCTAAGGATAAATTAGAAAAAAGTTTCAATCTAGTAAAAAATTCTGAAGATACAGAAAATAAAAGTGGTACTTTATTAAGTTTAGGTAATACTTTATTAGCTACAGCCAATTTAGCACGAGATAGAGAAGCTACTGCCAACTATGAATATATGCCTTGGCGTTGTGAGAATAAGGATATACCAACAAAATTTGTTCAACAATATAGTTTTGCTAAGGAAAAATATCAAGAAGCTATTAAAGAATATGATAATGCACGTAATAATCAAGCTTCATCTATTAAAGAAATTAAAGCAAATATTACAGAGATTAAAGCAAAGGTAAATCTTCTGCATCTACTTATTGAATTACAAGAATGGGAAAGTGCAGAGAATTTAGTAAATCAAATAAAGCTAAATAACTTACCAACAAGTCGAGATAAAGTTTATATACAGATAAATTTTGCTAAAAGTTTAGCGTGTTTACAGAAAAATAAAGGTGAGATTGAAATTGAAATTGCTAAGAAATTAAAAACAGCTATTCAAGATGCTGAAAATTTAAAAGATAATCGTGCAATATCCTATGCTTTTGGAAATTTGGGGGGATTATATGAATATTTTGCTTGGGTAAATCAACAAAAACAGCAAACTTCTCAAGCTGAATATTGGCGACACCAGGCTCAAAAGTTTACTGAAGAAGCTTTGTACCTTGCCCAACCTGCCCAAATGTCAGATATTGCTTATCAATGGCAATGGCAATTAGGGCGGTTATTTGAATTCGAGGGTAAGAATGAGAAGGCTATTAAAGAATATGACAATGCTGTTAAAACCCTAGAGTCTGTTCGTGGTGATTTACTAAGTATCAATTCTGATGTTCAGTTTAACTTTCGAGATAATATAGAGCCTGTTTATCGGGAGTTAATTAATTTACTGGTAAAAACAAAAGGTTCTTCTGATCTAATCCAAACATATCTTAAAAAAGCTATTAAAACTATAGATTCTCTTCAATTAGCTGAGTTAGAAAATTTTCTTCGTTGTAATTTATCTAATACCCAAGAACAACAAATTTATCAATTAAATGACTCTAAAACACTCATTGTTTATCCTATCATTCTTGAAGATAGATTATCAATTATTTTTAAAGTTGCTAGAAAAGATGAAAACTTAGGTTATAAAGAACAAAGAATTTCTGCACAACAAATCGAAAAAACACTTCAAGAGTTACGAGATTCTTTGATAGAACCTGACAATACACCAGAAGTTGTTGAAAAGTCAAAAATTGTTTATAAATTGTTAATCGAACCCCTAAAACCTATCCTTAATCAAGAAACTCAAATTAAAAACTTAGTATTTGTTTTGGATGGTTTATTACGCAATATTCCTATGTCTGTTTTATATGATGATGATGTAAAACAATATTTAGTGGAAAAAAATTATGATATTGCTGTTCTCCCAGGATTTAATGTTTTTAATCCTCAATCTGTACAAACAAAATTAAACTTATTTATGGGCGGAATAGGTTTAGCTCAACCAAATTTGGGTTTAGGATTTGAAAAAATTGAATATTTAAGAGATGAATTGGATGGCATTGCTCAAAAAATCCCTAGTAGCAATATTCTCATAGATGAACAGTTTACTAAATTCAATATTCAGAAACAATTAGAACGAGGCAACTTTTCAGGTATTCACTGGAAAACTCATGGTGTATTCAGTTCAGATCCAGATCAAAATTTTATTGTTGCTTATCAAGAAAAAATAAAAGCCAATGATTTAAATAATTTAATTCAAACAACTAGTAAAAATAGAACTAAAGCACTAGAATTACTAGTTCTTAGTGCTTGTGAAACTGCTCAAGGAGATAATAGAGCAGTGTTAGGTTTAGCAGGAATAGCAGTACGTTCAGGTGCAAAAAGTACCATATCAACCCTATGGAAAGCAGATGATTCTACTAAAGCTAATACTGAATTTATGATAAAATTTTATCAAGAATTATCCAAACCAGGTATGACAAAAGCTCAAGCACTTCATCAGGCACAGTTATATCTTTTCAAAGAATTAGGGTATAACGCACCTAATATTTGGGCTACTTATATTCTAGTGGGGAATTGGCTCTAATATTTTTCATTAAATCTCTATAAGCCAACTATTGGAGGTAGAGAACTAATCCTCAAGTACAACAACTTTACCTATAATTGGTTTTTGAGATAAATCTTCTTGTCCAATAGTCGTTAATAGATTAATCCATTTTTTACGCAAACTAATATCCTCTGGTGAAGATTCAAGTTTTTGAGCTAGATTTGCCAAAGAATCATACCAAATATTAGAATCTCCAGACTCTATCTGTTTTTGTTTTTCAGAAGTAAATGGAACTCTTTGTACCCAACCATTAACATCTAACTTAGATTTTGAATCAGCATTCCCTTTGCAATATATTTTTAAATACCAGTGATAATACTGTCCTTCTACAAGTTCAATCTCTGATAACTGAGGTAAACTAACACTTACAATTCCAGGAGTTTTATTAGGAAGAATAAACCTGATTTTTTTATAAACTCGTGTTTTTTCATCTTGAGTAACAATGGAAAACTCACCATATTCAATATCTTCAGACTTATCTGGAGTATAGAATAAAATTGTAGGATGCGCTGATACTGTTAATACAGGGTTTTTGACTGGTATTAATGGCGTTAATGAGCCATTTTTCCCATTACATGATTGTTTAGATGGATTAAGTCCTCCTCCTGGTTTTGTTTTATTTGGTGGTGGTGTACGAGGAGGATTTTCCGGCGGATTTTGGCTTAGTAAAATACTTGGTGCAATCTGTGGAAAAGAAGGATAGCTCGCTGTAGTTAAGTATCCTAAACTAATGCAAAAAATAAGCGAGAATTGTTTGAGGTTAATATTCATTTGTTTTCCTGATTAAAACTTAATTGTTGGTTAGAATTAACTGATTTAAGTTTTGTTAAAATAACTGGGGTAACTAATAGAGATAAAAGAGATGGAATTAAAGGCAACCATAAACCTTGATTAATAGAAAAAAGGCAAATTCGATATAAGATCCAAATCATACAAATGATAGATAAACCTAGATAAAGCGGTGATTTCGATAAAATCCAAGCTAATAACCCTCCTAAAATAGACCAAACAAGTATCCAAAGAATATCACCCCATTGAAATTCTCTCCATTTAGGTAAGACCCAGATTAGAGGTCTTTCTTCCATAACAGCACTAATAATCTGGCTAACTTGATGAGCATGAATCCATACTCCTGGCATTTTCCTCGTTAAAGGAGTGTTAAAATTATCCCTAGCACTATCTGCTGTATAACCAATTAACACTATCTTATTCTTTACTAACAGAGGGTCTATATCTCCTTGTAATACTTTCTTTAGCCTTACTCTCTGACCAGGTGTTTGAGAACGGTAATTAATCATTATTTGGTTAATTTGTCCATCTAAATTTTGATAACCACCAAAATGTGAGGGTAGCTTTTTCAAAATCACTGATTTAAACTGAAATTCTTCATTTTTATTGATAATTCCTTTAATTCCTTCTTGATAAAGAAATCGGAACGCTATGCGAAAACTAAAACTATAGGGAGTAGAACAATTAGATGGAGAACTTAATAAACTTGGCTCATACGATAACAATTGACGACGAATAACTATATTCTCATCATCAGGTTGTTTTACTATTAAATCTGCTCTAGTGTTTTTATGTTTTTTGCTATCAACTACTAAATCACTGAATCCTATCTGGCTGTTTAAATTATTTTTTATTAATTCTTGAGGAGGTAAATAATTAATATCATTATAAGAACCAAAAGAACAAACTGTAAAAATATTCTTATTTTCTAAAAAATGTTGAATAAAATCTTCACGTCCAGGTTGTCTTACTTGATAACGATGTAAATCTAAACCAATAATTCTAGGACTATATTTTTCTAATTCACTAATTAATTGAGCTAATATAGCGTCCTGTTTAATAGGATATCCATATTCACTTACGTCATCATTTGTAATTTCAACTACTAAGATTCGTTCATCTATTAATTCAGATGGACGTTGACTTATTAAATGATCATAAGCCAAAAGTTCTGAAGGCTCAAGTAAACCAAGCGATCGCACTCCTGTTAAGAATATAGTCACTATCAAACTTATCAGGAAAACTACACGCAACTTAGGCTTTTTCGGAGTTGGAGGTGGTGCTAGTGGTATATATTTATATTGATACCAAGGTAATTTATTTTCAGATTCAACATAATCTTCTGGTTTTGGCAGTAAGAAATCCTGCCAAGTCGGTGCTATTCCTATGTAACTCTGAAACATAACAGGCAACCAAGTTGCACCTGGTAACTCTGTAAATTTTTCTAATCTACTTTGAGCTAGTCGCAATGCTTTAGGTAATGCTTTTCCTCCTGCATATTCTGTTAAAAATTCCTTTAAAAAAGATTGAGCAACTATATCTGGTACTACATCTTGCATTACAATGGTAAAGGGAATCTGTAAATTTGATAGCTCAGTTGCCAAACCTAATCCTTTACAAGAGTTAAAAATTCCTATCTGTAAACCATATTGTCGAGCTTCTTTTAATGCGTTTTTAAATTGTTGAACTTTTAAAGTTTCTTGTTCATTAATATATATTATTCCTGTTTCATTTTTCTGATTACTATGTCCAGCGAAAAATAAAATATCCCACCCTTGTTCATCAACCAAGGCTTCAATGAATTTTTTTGCAGTAGGTTTGTATAACGGGACTACCTCTGCACCTTTTTCTTTTAACTTATTGATTTCTTTCCAATCTGGTTCTAAATTAATATTCCGGCTATCTCCAAAAACAGCTAGAATGCGTACTTTATTTTTTTGTCTAGGTTTTACTTGATTTAATTCTTCTTGATGGTATTGTAAAAGATTAAAACTAATACCTACATCTAGGTTATTTTCTAACAAATCCCAAACGTACCAATTTAATTTATAAAGTAAAACATCTTCAGGTTGAATTATGATTTGAAATTGCTCAGATTTATTATTTAACTCAACCGCAAGTTGTTCTCGAATACGACTTAAATCTTTACTAATATTAGGTACTGGATTAAGCCATTCTTTAATGCTATTTTCTAAGCTTTCAATAAAGTTCTGGCAAGCTTCGATACCTTCGCTAGTAGAGTAATTAGTAGCTAAGGTTGACTGTATTTGCCAATCATCATAGTTGTCTTGCTGGGAATTGCGATTATTTGTATAGCTTTCACTTAAATTGCGAAAATTTGTTTGCCAACATACATATAAACCTTCAATATCTGGGTTATGTGGTAAATTTCCTGGAATTTCTCTAGGTAGAGTTGAAGTAAATTTAAAAATCTGTAGTGATACATTGAATTTTTGACTTACGCCTCCATCCCTTATTTTTAGTAATGCAATCCTAGTCATAACTGCTTTCTGTATTACTTCAGTTAAACAAGAAAATCGTGAATAAAATTAAGTTCATTTAGTATTACTTTGACACGAAATTGAGTTCCTGGGGGTGGGGTAAAGTCTAGGGTCATTTCCTTATCCCGATAACTCTTGTCAATCTGTCCTGATTCATTATTTCTGGCACAGACTTCTAAACCAGGTATTGTTTCTCCTGATTCTGACAATACACTAAGTTTGAGGTTAGGAGGTAATTTATTTCCCGATGAAGGTTCTACTTTCAGTACAACTCTTATTCTACCGTTAGCTTGTGGCATAATCCTAACAATTAGAGCAACCTTATGCCCACCCAATTGCACCCCCAAGTCAATTAGTCTCGCTCTCTTAATCCCAGCTTGGGGATTTCCTGGATCAATTTTGCCTAAACTGAAAGCAGCTTGCCAACGAGTTTCATCATCTTGTGCAGTGTATAGTAATTGAGTTAAAGCCTTAATAGCATCAGAATTTCCTACAGCAATTTTTCCTAACACACCAGCAGCATGACGACGATCATACTCTGAGTAATTAGGTTGCAAGAGACGAATTACAGATGCGATCGCATCTTGTGAAGCAGGTTCATCATCATTTTTTCCACGAACTGCAATTGATTCTACTGGAGCAAATATAGCTCCACGCACTGCAACTGGTTTTACTGGAGCAAATATAGCTTCATAATCCTGCCAAATTTCATCTACGCTATCTAATATACTCTGTAACCATTTTCTTAAATCTGTAACTAAAGTAGGTGAAGTTACTAATTTACCCATACGTCGTTCATATAACTGTTGCCTCCAAGAGTCATTAACCAGTAATGCTGCCCATTTATCAAAAGTGACATCATTAACCCGTAACCTGGGAGAATAAATAGATGAATCACCAAAAAAATCTAATAATTTTTTAGCCTCAACTTCTGATAAATTGGGTATAACAGGAATTTCTTCTTGCCTCTTTAGTGGTAGTGTAATTTCCATTACTGCAAGGTCTTGAATTAAATTATCTAGTGTCATTGTATATATTCGCTCATTACGATTATATTTACCAAGTTTCTTTAAGTAACGATGAGTTGTAAAACCACATACTTCTATCCAGCATTCATCTTCCTCTGGCTCTAAATTTACTTGAATAGCTAGATAATAATCACCTGCCCATTCAGGAATATCTACCCATTCTTGGGGAACAGAAAAATCTTCTAAATCGCTTGTTTCACAGGGAATTAACACTATTCGCTTCTTATCCAGCTTAATAGCTGCACCATTTACTACTTCCCAAATACTAGGTAAACTACCTTCACTTGGATAAACTTCAGGTTTATGTATGGTTTCTGCTTCTGCTAAGTCATCTGTAAACCAGTCACGCAAGGTATGTACACTAACATAATTTAGATAGGAATTATGGCGCGAGATCGCATTAGAATGATTTTGTTCTTGTTCCCATGCCTTTTCTTGAGTAGACTGTGAAATAGGTAAACGTAAATATTGGGTATTATCTGTTAACAATTGATTGAATTCAAACATAATTTATGCCTCGTTATTGTGGTGATTTTAAATAACATTATAGATACAAATGACAATTAGGGCGAGTAGCTTTTCTACTTGTCCCTAGTCATAATACTTATGCACTCTTCCAAAAGTAAATTGACAAGATTTATGTTATTCCAGTTTCTTTCTTGTATGCTTAAATTTAAGCAAGCTGTATTAATAATTTCTTGACATTTATTTGTTAAAAATAAGTATAAATATTTTGAAATTATTTTATTGATTTGCTCGAAAGCTGCTTTTTCCAGTCTAGCTTCAATTTCATTAATGGATTCTAGCAGTTTTTCTTCTGTAACATTAAGTTGTCTAGCAATTGTTGAATGATCAAGCTTTTCTCCATATTTGAGTTGTAATATTTGAAATATTATTCCTTTTTTCTCATCTTCCTGAAATATTACCAAATTGTTATCTAATTCTCTTGCTGTTTTATCTAAAACTAAGGAAATAAATTCTAATTGAATAGGTTTTTTGCATTGAGGATCTAACCAGTTTTGTACATAATTTGATACCCATTTAGATGGTTTTATTAATCCATGTATATCGGTAGATAATAGTGCTTCAGTAAGTATTTTTCTACTGTCTCTAAGAGAGCAGAGAATAGTAGTCTGATGAACTGATAATTTTTCTGCTATTTGTTCTTGGTTGAATTCAAAGCCGTAATAAAGAATAATTCTTTTTAGATGTAATGATTTTCGCGATAAAAGCTTATCTTTTAATTTTTGTTTTACTGCCAAGTTAATTTTATAAAAAAGATTATTATTTTCTTGAAAGTATCTTGTTTCATTATATTCATTCAATCCAGGTGTATACTTCCGTAGTTCATATTCAAATTTATCCCCTTTATCCCCAAATTCTCTTGATTTTCCCCTTAATTGTTCAAAAGATATATTTTGGGGTTGGTAATATTTTAACAAAGCAGATATACAAGATTTCATCCATATTTCTAGTTTTTGTGGTGTGATGTCCTGACCTAGCAAAACTTCAACAGGGGTGCTGGGTAGCATTTTTTCGGAATTATACAACCTAGCAGCTTCTTCATAATCTAGATATGTTGCTTCTGGTAAAATACCGCCTATTTTTCTTCTATGTGAAGGATCTTTAAAGTAAATACTGTAAACTGATTTCCAGTGTTTACGAGCAAAAATCATCTTAGAAATATCACTCCGAGAAAAACCTGATCTTGCAAGTGCTGCTGTTAAAGTAGAATTACTTTCTTTGTACAGCATTCTCATTGGTGAAAATTTGGATACTTTATTATCTTGTTTATTTTTAATGACATTAGTTAAAATGCTCTGTATATATGTTTGCAAAAAAGAGTTATTTATATTATATTGAATAATTGTTTTTCTAAAAACTATGGGGTCATAAATAAAATCTTTAGCATAATCTAGACAATCCTCCATTAATCTATGTTTTAATCCACTATCTTTTTGTTTATTTGCTAATTTATTTGCAGCCCAATAACAACTTTCTTCACAAAAACAACGTAAATGTTGCCATGCCATCTCCACTCTATTTTCTGTTTCCCATCCTTTTTTTTCTAGCTGGTCATTAAGAGCTATATTTATCCAAAAAATTACTAATTTTTGAAAATCATTTTGTTGACAAAAATATTGGAAGATTTCATCATTATTTTCATATAATTTAAAATTACGTTTTAACTTCATATCCTCTTGCTTGTAAGGACTAAAATCTTTGTTAATTTTTACTACTCGTGTGTAGAACTGGGAGATGCTGCTGGACATTTTAACCTCTGGTGTCAACTAGTAATTATTAAATTGATACACAAATACACACTGTTAGCCTACTATCAGCACGCTCAATATTTTTGCAAGTGCATTGTTTGGGAATAAATCATAGATTTAATCAATTTTAGTAATATTTAATACTTTATTAAGCACGACATGGCAAACCTCCTGAAAAATTTCCACTGGTTTAGGATTTACGCAAAATTCACGTAATTACGTCATCACGTTGGCGTTAGCCTTCCCGTAGGGTACGATAGTGACGTAATCGCTTCAAACTCTGGGATTGCTTCCCTTCATCCTTTATCCCTTCACTACGTTACGGTCGCAATGACAGCGAGGCTTGCGTAAGTCCTGTGGTTGTAGTGTTGTCATCATCATGGCTTTGAAACTGCTTGATTAGGTGTCCTAATTCATTATTGGGATCATGAGAGGGAATTTATGAAAGTTGTTCTGTGGACTTTCTACGCTGCTGTCGCTCCTGGTTACAACACTGTATAAAAGCTATTGATTGCTTCATCACGGAACTGACTCATCCAAACCAGGGTGTTTTGCTAACAGCCTTGGTTATTCATTTTACGCCGTTTCTGCTTCTGCGCCCTGCTATTGAAATTTTATTTCTCCCTAAAGGCAGATTACTTCATATTTACCTAAATCTGTTCCCAATTAAACAATGAAGAGAATCTTTATCTCCCTGTAGAGGGAGGTGAAAACGTTAGCATATCAGTAGGCTTATGACGCTTTTATTAAGTTTTCAAAACGTTGGCGATTATTTACTTGAACAGGGTTTATGTAGCCAATCAGACAAAGATAACCTGGAAATTAAGCCAGTAACCGCCAAGAATTTTAACTTGTTGGTGACTTTCCCCGATGGCCATAAACTATTAGTCAAGCAGGAACGGCACGATCAGGAAGGGAAAGCTGCTGGTGAGTTTATGGGCGAGGTGAGAGTTCAAAATTTTCTAGAGCAGTTCCCCCAACTCAATGACTTACGTTGCTTTTTGCCATCGCTGCTACATTTTGACCCGCAGCACTCAATCATTATTTTCTCGTATCTTGACCAATATCGTGATTTAGCTGACTACCATACTAAAGAGAATACTTTCCCAGAAGCGATCGCAACCACAATTGGTAATATTCTCGCCACTACTCATCGCACAACTTTTAACTCTCAGGAATATCAAGACTTTTTCTGTCACACTACCCAACCAGAACTGAGTAACTTAGTTCCCCACTTCATTAGTGGTCTCGAACGCATTAGTCCAGAGATTTTTGGTTTAATCCCTGCTGATGGATTGAAATTTTTTGCTCTCTATCAGCGTTACGAAAGCTTAGGACAAGCCTTGGCAGAATTAGGCAATGCTTTTACACCATCTTGTCTCACCCACAACGACCTAAAACTAAACAATATTCTGTTGCATACTGATTGGCAAAATTCCCCAGAAAGTGTGCGGCTGATTGATTGGGAGCGTTCAGCTTGGGGAGATCCCGCTTATGATTTGGGAATGCTGATAGCCAGCTATCTACAAATATGGCTAAGTAGTCTAGTTATTAGTCCGGGAATCAGTGGCGATGAATCCTTTAACCTTAATGAATCCTTACGTTTAGCTACAACTCCCCTAGATGCTATTCAGCCTACCATTGCTGCCTTGAGTTTAGCTTATTTGGAGAAATTTCCCGAAATTATACAATACCGCCCTAACTTCTGGCGACGAGTTGTGCAATTTGCAGGTTTAGCATTAATTCAACAAATTCAAGCCATGATTCAATATCAAAAAACCTTTAACAATACAGGAATTGCTTTCCTTCAAGTGGCTAAAAGTTTATTATGCCGTCCTGAACAATCAATGCCAACAGTCTTTGGTACTGCATCCTTTAGGCTCAATGAGTTTAATTTTGCTGCTTAAAATATTTATTCACAAGTCAAATACAATGCAATTACTAAATTCCCCTTCCTCTGAAGAAACTGCTGCGAACAGTGATAATCAACCAGTAAGAAATGATGCCGAACAAATATTGAGTGTTTTGCAAGACATTACGAAGACCCAAATTAAACCCAATTTCTGTGTTCACCATCCAGATTACCAGCCTTCAGAACTTCCAGAAGAAGTAATAGCCCGGTTTCAAGGAATGCCATCAGAAGTTCAAAATCGCTATGTGAGTTTGATCCTTCGTAGCTTCCTTTACGGGATTTTTTATAACGGCTCTATGCGTTCTGCCCTCGCCCTTGATGCTCCAACTAAGGGACAACCGCTAGATTTGGATAACAATACTGTCTTGGGAGTAGATTTAAAATTTTACGAACAATTACATAATAGTAATTGTGGTCAAGGATACTTTGACCCTGGTTGGTTGATTCTCAGGGAAGAAACTGATGGCAGTTTAGCGGTGAAAAAGGGTGAATTAACTCTGCATATTGAACGCGATGCCTCCGGCGATCGCCGCTATCGCCATCTCCAAGATACCGAAAAATCTGCCACTGTTGGTAATACAGTTGCTATCCTCATGCCAAAGAATTTTGTGCAGAACGGATTTTATATGGCAGTTAGCAACCAAGGGGTAGAAGATTATACTCATCCACAGCAACCTTCCCAGACTGTGCGGATTTACTTTAATCTTACCCCTGAAGGTGCGATCGCTGTTATGTCTGCACTCACCCAAAAGTTAAACGAAATTGGTATTCCCTTCACATTTAAAGCACTTTACAACCCTGCTGATTACGGACGCTACGACTCAGGAGTTCTCTACTTTCAAAAAAATCACTATGCAACTGTGCGGACTGTATTACAGATAGTATACATCCAAACAAGAAAGCACTTTCAGCCAGAAATCCCCCTATTTACTAAATTCCTAGCATCAGGACTAGGGTTAGCAGAAGAACCAGACCAGAAATTTAGCACTCAAGAAAGCTTTGGTATGAACCGTTGTCAAATTGTGGCCAATGGTTTGCTGTCAGCTTGGCATCAAGGAGATGATACACCGGAAGCGCGGCTCAATGCTATTTTCCAAAGTTTTTCACTGTTAGGAATTGACTGGGAGCGTGCTTATCTCAATGCCAAATCAGAAGACATTTACACCCCTTTAGACCTATGGAAATAGCAAATCTTGAACGTCCTTTGATAGTCCCGTCGAATACACTCACTCATGTAAATCAGAAATTTCCCGAATCTGATTTACCTTTTTACCGCAAATTCGGACGGACTGATTTAACAGTTAGTTGTCTCGGTTTAGGAGGTGGTGGTAGTATCTCCAGTGATGATACCCTCTACGCTTTTGACCAAGGAATTAACTACTTTTTCTACTCCAGTGACTTACACCACTATATCTATAGCTCCATGTCTGACGCACTGCGGAAACTGTGCGGACGAGGTTCTTCAGTCAGAGAGAAGGTAGTTCTAGCAACAGTAACTTACATCAAAAGTCCAGAAGTAGCACTAGCAGCTTTGTTGGATCAGTTTGTGGAATTAGGAATTGACTACATTGATGTATTGTTCTGGGGCTGGATAGGTACTAATGATGCCTCAGCTTTTCAGGATTGCTTACAGCTTTCTCCTGATATCAGAGGCAAAAACTCAGTTTATCAGCGCACTATAGAAAGATTATTTGGAACTTCTGAACGCCTCAAAAAAATGGGGGCTGTGCGCTATATTGGTGCGTCGTTTCACGATATTAATCTAGCTCAACAGTGGTTGCACAGTCCTCTATTAGACGTGGTAATGGTGAGACACAATGTTGCTCACCGTTCTGCCCAAAATCAGGTCTTCAATCAGTTAGATGCCCAAGATTCACAACGACCAGGCATTGTCACCTTTAAGTCTACAGGTTCTCATTCTGGTGTGCTTTGGGATGCGCCTTCTGGTTTACCTGCTGGGTGTTGGCAACCTTCTGTACCTGATTTATATCGCTACTCTCTGAGTCAGAACTGTGTGGATGTCTGCTTAACAGGGTTACGCAGTCGGGAAGAAATTGATGCGGCGATCGCTGGAGTTCAACAAGGCAAACTCACACCTGCCCAATTGGATTATCTCAATTTATATGGTGATTTACATCGCAATAGATTGAAAGTCCAGGAAATTCCACAGGAACGGTTGTTGTACTGTGCTTAATCTCCATATTTTCATCCCAAAAGTCTAAAAACTAAGTTTGTTCAACTTTTTTAATTTCACAGGATAAACTCATGCAAGAAACTCTAGAAAAATTGGTATTACCTGAAATTTCTCCCGCCACTGATGAAACTATTGTTGCTTACCTGCGCCGTAATTACAAAATTGCAGAAATTGCAGCTAAGACAGAACAAGAGGATTTGATTCTCAAAGTTTGTGAACAGCTAGACATTACAATTTCTGATGAAGAATTGCAAGCTGCTGGAGATGCCTTTCGCTTAGAACACAAATTACCTGGAGCATCTGAAACCCTAGCTTGGTTGGCTCAAGAGCGAATTACAGTAGAAGATTGGACACAAGGGATTCGGGTATCACTCCTGACAGATAAGTTAAAGGAACATTTATTTGGTGAAGCGGTTGATGCTCATTATATGAGTAATCGGGATGATTATCGGCGTGTTGCCATTTCGCAAATTTTAGTCCGTGACTTAACAGAGGCTTTGAAAATTGCCCAAGCGTTACGAGTGGAAAATGCTTCTTTCTGTGCATTAGCTTTGGAACACTCGAAGGGTAAGCAGTCAAAAGAGAATGGCGGATTTGTTGGTGTGCGCTTTTTAGCGGAATTGTTACCAGAAATTTCCAAGGCTGTTACTGATGGGAAGGAAGGTGAAGTAATTGGACCAATTCAGACGAAGCTAGGTTATCACATTTTGAGAATTGAGAAGTGGCTGGGGGCTGAATTGAGTGAAATCAGGGAGCAAATTTTAGAATCTCTATTTCAGGTTTGGTTGCAAGCTGGAAGGAATTATGAGAATCTTGCTGAAAAACATTAAGGTTCTATCGTACTTGTTATGCCAAATTAACATTCTGCCGAAGGGAACAGGGATGAATAAGGAATTTTCCCAAAACATTAAGGATAATCAGTTTGAATTCCTTGCATGGTCAGGATTCCGGCTTTTTTGAATCAGATTTATCATAACAAGTACCAAAAAGTCAACATTAATTACTTAATATACTAGTTTTAGTAATAGTTACCTGCCTTTGATTGTTCAGAGGCGGGTTTCTTAGTAATTAAATAAAGGAGTGACTTAAAACTGCTCTATTGCCCCCTTTATGTTAATCTCTGAAGTTTTTATAATTAAAAACTTTTTTTGCCTGGGATTGATAAAAAAAGTATTGAAATTACTTCTATTGATGTACTAGAAAATAAAATTCATACCTTATAGCTTTTCAGCGATTTTAGTGCAAAAAAGCCATATGAAAAGCGGTATAACTTTTAAAAATTTATAAATAAAAATAACTTTTCTTAAACCTGGGCAAAAAAAGAATATTAATTGTACTTATCATAATTTGGGAATCATAAAAAATAAATCATTTGAAAATAATTTTAAACACCCTATTAAAATAGGTACTTATTTCAGGACATTAAATTAAACATTACTGTTTCTTTATATTGTTGACTGGGATTGTAAATCTTGAAAACTAACTCTATATTCTTAATATAATCAAGAATCAAAAAAGTTTTTAACTTTTCTGGAATTGATTATATCCGATTCTCACTGAATCAATTTCATTGAAGAAGGAATAGAATAATGGCTAGTATTACGATTTCTGATTTACATCCTGCTGGTGCTGACCTTTTCTTAGATTCTGAAAGTTATATGAACGAACTTCAGAATGCTGATTTAGATAATGTCCATGGAGGATTCTCCAGTCCATGGTGTGCAGCAGCTATCAAAGCTGCTGCGGTTGGTAGTCCTGGTAGTAATTTTGTTTGTGGTGCAGTAATTGGTTTCACTGTAGGGGCAGTTATTGTAACTGTAGTTTCCGGCTTCGTGTTTCGTAGATAACACTGTGTGTATGTGTAGGGAGCAATGCGAAAACGTGAGGTGGCGAAATCGATTACGTAAATAGCCTATTTCGGGATGTGATCGCAACGAAAACACCTAATTTTGTTGAGAATTTAGTGGTTTAATTGAGAATTAAAACCCGATCTCACAAAATCGCGTTGCTCCCCTGTGTGTATAAGAAACTTAGATTCATAGGACTTACGCATTGACAGGACAAACCAAATAGGGGGTATGGATTTCAAGCATTAAACCTTGATTTTTCCACATTTTTAGCCGATTGCGCGTTCACGTAGCGTGTCTGAAAGACTCAGCGCAGTGCCGGAGGCAATCGCTATTTATCAAGGGATGATTGATAAAAGCCTGAAATGACCTATTTTCGTTAATTCACAAAATAATAAATTTGTACAGTGCGTAAGTCCTAATTCATTATCTGTTTGACAAATGCCATAACCAATAACAGGAGGTTTCAAATATGTCTAGCATTGTAATCAAAGATTTATCTCCTATCGGTATTGATCTATTCCTCGACTCTGAGAATTTTCTAAATGAGTTGGAAGATGATGAATTGCGAAACATTAACGGTGGACTACCACTTAAATTTGCGATTGGATTTTTCACTAGTGTATCGCTTGGAGTTTCTGTCACACTTGCTGTAGTTGCTATTACGGTTCATTTGAACAACCAAAGAAAATAAGCATAACTACATAGAGTTTAAAATTTCATCGCTTGGTTAAACAGTTAATTTGATTTAACCAAGCGATATTGGAATGTGTATATGTCATCACAAACCAAGGACAATTTCCACTGAATCAGTAAAACCGAGATTCACGACTTCTCTGAAAAGTCGAGGTTCTAACCACCGTATATTTGCGGTTATTAACAATAGTGCAAACATCAAATTTGAAAACTTGGAGAAATCTTGTGTTACCTACAATCAAAATTTCTAACTTGAATCCTACTGGCTCTGAACTATTTTCTGACTCAGAAAACTATCTCACAGAGCTAACAGATGAAGAATTGAATTTAACAGGTGGTATTATTATTGGTTTGTCTACCACTAATCCCTTCCCAACTCTTTCTTTACCTGTGCGTCCTACAATACCAACCTTTCCAACTCGTCCTTTTCCTAGTATCGGGCGTAGTATCGGGTTTACAAGACCAATCATCTTGCGTTAATCTCATTGATTAATTATCATCTATAAGAATGCCCTCTAATGTTATTTAGAGGGCTATTTTTTTGATGTACGGCAGATTGCAACTTGGTGAGGTACAGATGGGATCAAGGGCAAACATACTTCGCTCCTACCCCGTAGCTTATTTAAAAACGCTGTAAGAATCTAAATTTAGCCGCTTTAACTATCTCAAGCTAGTTTTTCAAAACCTCTACTTCTTCAACTCGTTCCTTTATCCAAGCCCCAAACAAATCAAACATAATCTGATACCGCACCTTATCATCCAGTTCCGGCTGAATCAGTTCCTCAACCAAAATCAAATGTAATCCCTTAGAAGTCGTAATAGGTTTCAGAACCTGCGGCGGTTTAGCAGCAAAAACAGCAGCAGAAATCTCTGCTTTCAACTGCTTACGATTTACAATTCCCCGATATCCTCCACAACGACGCAACTCCTTATCCTGGATATATTGATGAGCAACTTCAGGAAAACTCATCTCCCCCGCTTGTAGAGAATAAAAAAGTTCCATCGCCAAATCTTCATCATCTAAAATTACTTCATAGATTACCGCTCCAGCATAATCTAACTGATGGTCAATAAACCAAGATTCAACTTTATCTGCAAACAGATGTTCAGCCAGTTTTCCAGAAATGACATTAGTAAAAACTGCTTCCTCAAAATCATCTAAAGATAAATTATGTTTTTGCAACCATGTCCAGGTATAATCAGCATTTTGTAATTTACTAATCAACCTAAGATTATCTGCTGCCTTTTGTAGTTCTTCTGCTTCTACTTTGATACCTAAATCAGTAGCAGTAGAAATGATAATTTTACGACTGACAATTTGCTCAATTAAAGCAGGAATTTGGAAAGATAATTTAACTTGCTGAAAAATATCATCACGGGTGATAGTAATCGCTTGTGTCATGGTATAACTCCTGGTGTGTAAATGAAAGTAAGTG
>NZ_JAYGHH010000057.1:1066-8260 GCF_034931045.1 Nodularia sp. UHCC 0506 | reverse complement strand
GAAAATTTTGTTGACCAATAATTCCAGGGAGTCAAACTCCCTGATTTATCCGTGGGTTCAATTCAAAATCGTTTAGCTAGTGAAAATCAACTTGGCATTAACGAAGTTTCAATTCGCCTTTTTGCAACTTCTTGAATGGATCAAGAATGAAGTCAATAATGCGGCGCTGACGGATAATTACCTCTGCTGTTGCTGGTTGACCAGGCTTAAAGGGGTAACATCTACCTTGTGGTTGAACACAATCTTGAGCTAGTTCAACTTCTATGTCATAAGTAACAATATTTCCTTGAGGTGTTTGAGTAACTTTAGAACTAGGTGATACTAAAGTTAGTTTGCCTTTGACAACTTCATAATCTTGGAAAGGATACTCATCAAACTTGAGATTGACATCTTTCTGTTTGTTTTCCTCTCTGCGTAAAGACTCGCTTTCAGAACTAGGAATTTCTCCCTTGAATACGAGACGAGTCCCATTGGGTGCAATCTCCGCAAGCAACTGTTTAGGCTGTACCACTGCACCTTCGCGGGGAATAGGAAGTTGAAAAATTGTGCCGTCATAGGTTGCGCGAATTGTGTACTTATCTAATTGCTGATTCAACGATTTAATTTGAGTTTTCGTTTGCACAATTTCTGATTTCAAAGTCGTAATTTGTGTTTTCAACTCATTAAGCTGCTGTTCAGTTCTAGCAACAGTAATTTTTCCACCTTGAACTAAACTCTGATAACCTTGCTCTTGCTCCTTTAATCGCAAATTTGCTTGCTTAATATCTGACAGAATCTGATGAATTGTTTTCCGATAGCTTTCTTGCTGTTCTTGCAAACGAATTTTAGCCTGTTTGAAATTTGAATCGGCTTGTTTTTGCAACTCCAGCTTATCTTTTGCTAACCCTTCTATTTCTTGGAACCTATCTTGTGCTATAGCACCTTCTTTGTATAATTGATGGTAACGCTTAACTCTGTTCTGAGCGTCATCCAAGCGAATTTTCGCTAAATTGTAGGCATTTTGACTAGATTCAACAGATTGCTGTGCTTGTCTGACTTGAGCAAGTTTTTCCTCTTTTTGTAAATTGTAAAGAGTTTGAAGACTATCAATATTTTGTTTTGCTTGAGCAACTAAATTCAGTTGTTTTAATTCTTCAGATTTGTTCTGTTGCTGTTGGGCATTGATGGGAATTGACAATTGATTTTTTAGCAATTCTAATTGATTTAACCGATTTTCTTGACCTTCTAGTTTAATTTGATTCTGCTGAATTTCATCACGAACTGGTTTATCATCTAATTCCATTAAAATTTGTCCATATTTTACATTATCACCCTGTTTGACATGAACCTTAAGCACACTAGCTTGAATATCTGCCTCCCGCTTAATAGTGTCTCCTTTTGGCTCTAGTTTCCCTCTAGCAGTACCAGTTTCATCAACTTTGTAAAAAATTGCCCAAGGTAACACTATAGCTATAAACACTACCAAAAAATATAACAACCCGCGTGTCCAAATCTGAGGTAAAGTATCAAGTAATTCTTGGGTACTATTAGACCAACCATCAGGACCATTTGGTTGTTCATTATTGTATGTTTGAGTAGCAGTTAAATGCTGTGCAAATAACTCTTCTTTGCTATGTTCTTCCAAATTGATTGGCTGAGATCCGTTTGAATTCAATGTATGAGGCATGATTTTTGAGTAATGAATTTCAAATTTGATAATTATCCCAATGAAACCAATTATTTATTCACTCAAGTTGCTAATCAACAGTTATCAGTTATTAAGTCCTTGATTTGAATAAGTAATAACTGATAACTGAACACTGTTAAGAAAGCCCGTCTTGTTGTTTTTGATTGAGATAGTAGTAATAACCGCGTTTTGCCATCAATTCTTCGTGAGTTCCGCTTTCCAGCAAAACTCCTTGGTCTAATGCCAAAATTAAATCAGCATTACGGATTGTAGAAAGACGATGAGCGATAATTATTGTGGTGCGGTTTTGACGAATTTTGGCGAGGTTAGTTTGAATAATTTCCTCAGATTCGGAATCAAGGTGACTGGTAGCTTCATCAAAAATCAAAAGTTGGGGATTTCCTAATAAAGCACGAGCGATCGCCAGTCGTTGTCGCTGTCCACCAGATAGCATTCCCCCTCCTTCTCCAATTTGCGTTTCATAACCCATTGGCAGTTTTTTAATAAAGCTATCCGCCCCAGCTAATCGCGCTGCTTCAATAATTTCTTCTAAAGTCGCTGAGGGTCTACCAATCGCAATATTTTCCCGAATTGTGCTACCAAATAAGAATGTATCCTGGTCAACTACACCAATTTGCTCCCGGAGAGATCGCAGTGATAAGCTCGTGATGTCTTGACCATCAATCAATATATTGCCATCTGTCGGCGGGTAAAGCGCTAAAATCAGTTTAGAAATCGTAGTTTTACCGGAACCGCTACGTCCTACCAGCGCCACAGTTTGACCTGGGTTAACATCAAAACTGACATTTTCTAGCACATTGTTATCACTTTCTGGCTGATAGCGGAAAGTCACTTGTTGGAAGCGAATGTGACCGTGAAGTTGAGGTAAAGATTGACGAGAGTGATATTGTAAATCTTCTTCTGGTTCGGCTTCAATCACATCATAAATGCGCTCAACTGCAATCACAACTTCCTGCAATTCATTCCACAATACTGTCAGTCTTTGAAAGGGATTAAGAATATTACCCAACAGCATATTAAAAGCAACTAATTGTCCAGAAGTTAATTCACCTTGAATTACCTGCCATGCTCCAAACCACAGCAATCCTGCGGTAATTAATGCTTCAATAGTCGAACTAAAAATTTGCAGTCTGTTACCAATTACCTGTCCAGCAAAGTTATTTTTAACCGACTGATGCAGTAATCCTTCCCAATGCCAACGTACAGTTTGTTCAACTGCTAAAGATTTGACTGTACGAACACCAGTAAGTGCTTCGATCAGATAACTGCTTTCGGCAGCCATAGTATTAAAGATTTTGCGGGAAGTTTTTTGCAGGAAAGGTGTAGCAATTAGTGCCAATAAAACAAATGGTGGCACAATCACCAACGTCAACAGTGCCATTTTCCAGCTATACCAAAACATTAATCCCATGTAGATAAAAACCGTGAGTAAATCCAGCAAAATAGATAGTGCTTCGCCAGTGAGAAATCGCTGAATTTTGTGATTTTCCTGGACACGGGAAATAATGTCGCCTACATAACGCGACTCAAAAAAGCTCAGTGGTAACCGAAAGGTATGGCCAATAAAACCGACAATCAACGCCACATCAACTCGGTTAGCTGTTTGGTCTAGTAGATATTGCCGCAGTCCAGTCATGGCGACTCGGAACAAGCTGAAAATCACCAATCCTACCCCAAATGTGTTCAAAGTTAACTGACTTTGTTGTTTAACTACATTGTCCAGAATGATTTGGGTAAATATAGGAGTAATTAATCCAAAAATTTGAATGAATACCGAAGCGATAAATACTTCTAGTAATACCAGCCCGTGAGGTTTAGCTAACTCAAAAAACTGCCAGAAAGGGGTACTATCATCCTTGGTGTCCTTGATTAAAGCTGTGGGTTTTAATAATAAAGCATAACCAGTCCAACCCTTTCTTTCTTCATATCTCATCCAACCCTTTTTAAATTCAGCATAAGTAAGAGTGCGTTGACCGATGGCTGGGTCAGCTACGATCACGGATTTTTTTGTGACTTCATAGACTACGATGTAATGGTTTCCTTCCCAGTGGGCGATCGCTGGTAGATTTTCTTGACTTAGTGCTTTCAAATTAGCTTTTACTGGTCGAGTAGAAAAGCCAATACTTTCTGCTGCTGCCGATAACCCTCCCAGGGAAGCTCCATTGCGGTCAACATTGGCAATGTCACGCAGTCGGTGAACGCTAAAACGCTTCCCCCAATAACGAGCTACCATCACCAAACAAGCAGCCCCACAATCAGATGCACTCTGCTGTTGAAAAAAAGGATAGCGGCGAATAATTTTCCGAAAAAGATGACCAGCCTTTTGAGTAGGGTTGGGAAAGTAGGCTTTACTAATTTTGTTCCCGTTGTTTCGGGATTTAGCTGGTGTGAAAAAACCTAATATATATTTCCAGAAATTAGATAACAGCCTCAATAGCACAAACTTCTCAGGCTCTTTCTCGGAAATACGCTCTGGTTTCAACTTTTTATCGTTAATACTCCCAACTGACAAGGTATCAGACCCTCTCAGTTGAAAATCTCGCTCCACTGCTAAATCATAAAGATGGTCTCGAATTTGAGGATACTTGCGAAACAAGTCTTGCAAGTACTCCCTGGGAATATAACAAAGGGTTGGTGCATCTTTAGTCGCTTTCACCGAGTAATCGATCAAAGACTCTTCTGAAAACAGAGTCAATTCGCCGAATGATTCCCCTCTTGAGAGTGAAATTGATTTTGTCTTGTCGCTATAAATTAACCTAACCTTGCCATTATGGACGATATAAATACCAGGGTCTGCGTTTCCTGAAGAGAACACCTGTTTAAACGGCTCACATTCTCTGATTTCAATATGTTGACGCAGATGTGCAAGTTCCTTTTTTGTCAGATCCAGTCCTAAGATTTCTGAAAGCCGTTCATCAGAAACGAAAGATGCGAGTATTTCCTTAACCATAGTTACTACCTCAACCAATAGAAATAGAATTGAATGGCCACATAGGCACAGAATCTGCATTAGGAGCAGAATTTAGATCACGAATCACTATGCGCTTGTTGGTATCCTGGGTAGTGTCATCAACTCGTATCGGTTTTGGTCGGGTTGATAGCCCCATCTCTTTAAGCAGTCGATTGATGTGGCGTTTGTCTACCTTAATATCCAATTCATTTTCCAGGCTTTTGCTTAACCAGTCAGCTGTCCATATATCTTTTGAATAGCCAAAGTCTTTTGGACTCTGCCCGACTAGTTGCCGCAAACGCTCTTTATACTCCTGATTAACCGCCTTGGGTCTACCAAGAGGGGTAGCTTGCCAGTTATGAGCTTCACCAGATTTAGCTTGTGATATCCAATAACGTGCTGTTACGCGAGAGCATTTTAATAGTTCGCAGATTTGATTTTGCGTTTTGCCCTCATCAGCTAACAGCATAATTTGAATACGCTGACGATATCTTGGAGATAATTTTTCATCCTGCAAATCCTTTTGCAGCCGTTTGCGCTGAAATGGGGTCAAAACCTGACCACCAGTATCCGTGTGAGAATAACTGCTTGACATGACCGTAAATTGAATTCTGATCTCTTATTGGGGACAAAAAGATCACAATATGAAGACGTATTCTTTCTTAAAATAAGAGAATAGAACTACGCAGTCCTTGAGGCTATTCCCGATGAATTGGGAAGCCCCGTCTGTCTTACGGTGGGGTAGTTCACACCCGTGGTAAATGCAAAGCACTACTATCCCCCGGTCGAATATGAATGTAACCTGAAGTTGTGGCGATATCAGCATGACCCATTGTTTGCTGTATTAAAGGAACAGGTGTACCTCTCTCGGCGTTGTGAGTAGCGTGGCTATGCCTGAGCCAGTGGCAGCTAACCTTCTCTGTCAGTCCGTAAACCAGCCACATATAACAGCTTTACAGCAATTTTCAGGTAATTGAACCACAAAGTGCGGTAAGGTGTGAAAGGAGTGATTGTTAGATTCGATATCAGTATCGTAATCGGGTGATTTGCGTCGTCGTGTGATTGTAGCTTGGGAAGGAAAGGAAGGCTCTCAACGTCAGTTGGCTGAAAGATTTAAGGTCAGCTTGTCTTTTGTGCGAAATCTGTTGCGTCATTATCGTCACAACGGACAAATTGAGGCCAAACCACGTGGAGGATACCAACAACCAACAATTCAAAACGAGCAATTGAGCATCATCCAATCTTTGGTGGAGGAGAAAAATGATTTGTTGCTTAGAGAATTATGCGATCGCTATCTGTAGCGAACTGCAAAATCGCTTGGGTAAAATTCACAATCAATCTTCCTGGGAAGCTTCAGCCTGTTCCTTAGCAGCAGCCTCAGCAATAACCCGCCGCAACCACTCGGAACGGTTAGACTTGCTACGCACATAAGCATCTAAATCTTCTGGAAGCATTACAGATATAGGTTTTGTATCAGACTTTACACCTATCCCTTTTGATTTAAAGCGAGTAGCAATATCGTTTCTTGCCATAGTGATTATTCTTTATCTCTACAACCATCATAGCAAATCCCACATATATGTGGCTATATATAAGATATTTTAATCATTCAAAACGGCTGAAACCCTTGCAAACCCCACATATATGTGGGATACTAGAATAGTGAGAGATAGGAAATGGAGCGCCAAAAAAACTCCCGGCAACGGAACCGATACCGAAGCGTGAAGCCCAAGAGCATAGCGCCAAATCCAAAACTCTTACATACACAACAGAAAAAACACCCCCGACGACCAATCTAAAGGTGCTTTTTCTGAATTCTTATCATTACAAGGATTCTAACACATGAATTTGTTTTCTAACACTCTAATCTTCAACTCAGAACTAGAGGCTCAATTAGTTGCCGAACAGCTTTACAACTGCAACCTTGAAGGTAATGTTTTAAGCTTTCCCATTGGAGAAAAACGGGCAGTAGATTTAGCAATTAATCTAGCTGGCGTTGACTTACCACTAGTTGAAGGCGCTAGTTGCTTGCTACCATTCCCCAAGCATGAGCGCGAGTGTCAAGACGATGATGCACCACAGATTTATGTGGCTTGTTTATCTGCATACAACAATGGCTTTTTACATGGAATGTGGATTGATTGCACACAAGAAGCAGAAGACATTCAAGACGACATCGAATGGATGTTATCTTGGTCGCCCTGTCGCCACTATGAAGCCTGTGAAGAGTGGGCAATTCATGACTTTCAAAATTGGCATGGTATTCATCTTGATGAATGCGAAAGCATAGAAAAACTAGCGGAACTTGCTCAAATATTATCAGAGCATGGTGAAGCTTACGCCGCTTATTATCAATATGACAGTATTGATGCCAGCGTTGAAAATTTTCAAGAGTATTACAGGGGAGAGTACGAAAGCGAAGAAGATTTTGTTTACAACCAACTGGAAGAACAGGGATTGATTGATCAGTTACAAGAGATGGGCATTTCTAGCATATACATCAATTTGGAAGCAATAGCCCATGATTGGTTTATTGACTCCTACTATTCAGTAGAGG
>NZ_JAYGHH010000057.1:0-946 GCF_034931045.1 Nodularia sp. UHCC 0506 | reverse complement strand
ATGAATCAGAGATTGATTTGCATATTGAGGAAGTAGCAACAGTCCTGGGGGAAAATGGACAAGAAATTGTCAATGAGATGATGCGTTACAAGGCTAAGTCTGATGCTGCTGATGCACCTGCTTTATATATCAAGCATTTAGCTACTGAATTTGGGACTCCTGAGTTTCAGCAGGCTTGGCGCAAAATGGAGGATATGCTTAAGGCTAAGATTGCGGGAAAGTTTCACAACCAGGACAGGAGGAATTTGACTGGGGAAACTCCAACGCTACCCCAATCACCGCAGCCCTTGACCAGCTTGCCACCAATCTCAGAGAATGGCTCGAATTCCGACTAGATGAGGAACGCCGTACTATTGAAATTCAGGCACAAAAAGCCTCTGATGCTAAGGCTACCCGATTGGCTGCACAAAAATTGGAAAGACTGCAAGCATGGAATGAAGCTCAGGAGTCACGAAAAAAGCTGCGAAAACAACGTTCAGAGCAATTCAAATCTAATTTGTTTTGGTTTGGTCAGTGGCTGGGTTCTGGGCGTTCGGGTATTTTCGTATACTCAATTTCTTTGCTCTCTTTCATGGCTGGGGGAGGAATCGCCATGATTAATCTTCCCAGCGCGATCGCTTGTCCCCAGGTTGAAAGTCTGTGCTATTTGCTACGGCTGGATAAATCTACTGTGATTCTGCCAGAGGAGATTCAAAAATTGTTGCTGGAGTATGAGCGCTCTAAAAATCGAGGTCGCCAGTGATACAAGAATTTTCGCTTGGGTATTATTGGTAGTTCTGCCTAAAAAATGCGCTTTGCGCGATCGCCAGTGAGACAAAAATTTTCGGCTGGGTATCACTGGTAGTTCCGCCATTTAAAAAAACGGGGGAGTTGTTAAACTCTCCCGCTTTTCTATTGATTAGTGACGGCTAAAAACGTAAACTTTCTTGTAACTTTCCTCTACTGC
>NZ_JAYGHH010000056.1:11856-36041 GCF_034931045.1 Nodularia sp. UHCC 0506 | reverse complement strand
TTTCAATACAATAGGGCATGGCATCCTTTTCTACTTGCCGCCAAAATAAAGAATAGGGGGGTTGTAAACTATCAATACGTCCATGCTGTGCGGCTTCTGCTAATTGGGCGCGATTAAAGTTAGATACACCTATTGACCGGATTTTGCCCTGTTCTTTGAGTTTATTTAATGCCTCCATAGTCTCTGCAATGGGGACTATTTCCGAATTGAATGACCCGGAAGGCCAATGTATTTGGTAAAGGTCTATGTAGTCAGTTTTGAGATTTTTTAAGGAGCGATCGCAAGCTTCAATCACTAAATCATATTTGAGATGATTGGCGAAAACTTTCGAGGCGTACTCAACGCGATCGCGCACATCAGATAAAGCTGCGGCGATAATTTGCTCAGAATGTCCTTGACCATAGACTTCCGCAGTATCGATGGTGGTAATACCAGCTTCAAAGGCGGCGCGGATGGTGTTAATCGAGTCAGTATCCTCAATTCCCGTCCACATGGCTTTACCCGCTTGCCAAGTCCCCATCAGAATGGGTGTAATGTGAATATCTGATGTGCCTAATCTACGCTTTTCCATGATGCTTACCTGGTTAATATCTCCGAATATTTCCTAATTTAACGGTTTTAGCAAGAAATTAAATCAGAGTCACGGTAGATATAGAACAAGTCAAAAGTTAAAAGTCAAAAATGAAAGACTGGCTGTGACTTCCAGTGGACTGATGCAAGATTTAACAGGGGTAGCAAATTTTTTTGGCATCTGTGAAAATGCTGCAAACGCAGGTAATATCAGCAGTTTGCCCTCGTGTAGCTATCAAAACAAAGCCTCAATGTGGAAATATCTGCCTAAATCGTAGTTATTGATACATACAATCGCAAAAACCGCAGATAATATGATATAAATCTTAACCTTATCGTCAGGTAAAAAAGAAATGTTGGTTTATCCTTATCTCCTACAGGAAGCCATTAATTACAACCCATAGCAGTTAAATAATTTTGCCGTTCTAGTTAGTACACAAAATCACCAATATGTGTGGATAAAAAAATATTTCTAATTATCCCACAAGACTGAGGCAGGTATTGACAAAATTCTGCCACTATGCAATCAAGCAAAACTTAAAGGAGTTTGCCATGCAACGTCAAATGTGCTGGTTATCTAAGTCTGGCGGCGATGGAGAGAAAATTCTACATCTGCAAGCCTCACCCAATCAACCTTGGCGACCCTATACAGCTTTTCCCCACTTTGCAGTCCCTGATTATCAAATTCCCGGTGGTTCTAAAGGTTGGGCAACTTATCAAAAACTTCTCAAAGCTGGCTGGACTTTAGTACATAGCGCACGGGCAAATGAGTTTACTAGCAGCTATGCAGAATCAATATCAAGGGAATAAGGAATTAGAAACCACTGGGAAAACCTTGACCACGAGGGTCAGCTGCTGCTTCTAAATCTCCTTCTGCGGTGACTGCGATCGCGTTAGCATTACCCCAAGAGTTACTTTCGTTAATTGTGTGTCCGCGACGACGTAACTCTTGCAGGGTGAGAGTATCTAAACCCCAACGTTCTACACGTAACTGATCGGGTAGCCACTGGTGATGTATGCGCGGAACAGACACTGCTGCACCTACATCCATTTGGTACTCCAGCACATTCAGGATAATTTGCAAGACCTGAGTGATGATAGTGCTACCACCAGGAGTCCCCACCGCCATCCTGAGACGGCCATTCTCGGTGATAATAGTGGGAGTCATACTAGATAAGGGAGTTTTGCGAGGTGCGATGCCGTTGGCGAGCTGCGCTAACGCATTAGCTTCGTTACCCACCAAACCAAAAGCATTGGGTACTCCCGGTGCGGCGGCAAAATCATCCATCTCGTTGTTAAGTACGATACCTGTTCCTGGTGTCGCTATACCTGCACCAAAGCCTAAATTAATGGTGAAAGTCAGACTGACGGCGTTATGTTCGTGATCTACTACAGTTAAATGGCTAGTTTCCGTAGATTCTTTTCTCGCCAGGTGGGGAGTGGGTAGGGGCGGGTTTAAACAGTCAGTCTGTGGGGAGACAAAATTCTTCATCAACCTACCCGTACATGATAGGGAAGTAGGGAAGGAAGGTAAATCAACTGGCTTAATCTCCCTTGCAGGTTTTGCCGTTGACATATCAATTTCTAGACGGCGTTTTCTGGCGTATTCTGGGCTGATTAGTTGTTCTACAGGGACTTTGATAAAATCGGGATCACCTAAATATTCTGAGCGATCAGCATAAGCAATTTTCATGGCTTCTACCATTAAATGCAAAGCATCAGGGTGATGCCATCCTAAAGATTGCAAATCAGTCTCACCAATTATGTTTAACATCTGTAATAAATGCACTCCTCCCGATGAAGGTGGTGGCATTGAGCAGATTTTAGCTTGACGGAAATTGCCACAAACGGGATTTCGCCAAATTGGTTTATAGGCTTTGAGGTCTTCTAGAGTAATTAAACCACCATTTTTAGCCATGTCAGAAGCGATCGCCCAGGCAATATTTCCGGTATAAAAACTGTGAGGACTGCGGGCAATATCTGTTAAAGTCCGCGCCAAATCGCGCTGTACCAATCTTTCCCCCGGTTGATAAAACTCCCCATCACGAGTAAAAATCTCCCGCATTCCGGGGTTATTTAGCATGGTCTGGAGACGTGTACTGTTGACTGTCAAATAATGAGGAGATAATACACGTCTGAGTATAAAACCATCTTGGGCCAGTGCGATCGCAGGTTTTATCACCTCTGCCCAAGATAACTTACCATAACGGCGATGCACCTCATACATTCCAGCTACCGTTCCTGGTGTCGCCACAGCTAAATAGCCAGTTACACTTGCATCACGACGCACCTTACCTGCTGCATCCAAATACATATCTTTTGTCGCTTTCAGGGGGGCGCGTTCCCGAAAATCCAAAGCTTTGATTTCGCCAGTTTTTCCAGAGTGCATTAATAAAAAGCCACCCCCACCAATTCCGGCTGAAAATGGTTCCACCACAGAAATTGCAAAAGTTGTCGCCACAGCCGCATCAACAGCGTTACCACCTTGGCGTAACATTGTAATTCCTGCGTCACTGGCTAATGGATGAGCTGAAACCACCATTCCCTTTTTACTACGTAGAGGCGATGTAATAGTGGCTATGGCCGCTTGGCTGGAAATAATTAGGCTACAAGAAAAGACTGCTATTGCAATCCGTCGGGATACTGCAAAAATACGCATTTTATGAATTTTGGTTGATATTTCTGAGAATTTTCAGTCTACATTATGTCTACTGTTGCATGGCTGATAGGTGAATTGTCAAGATATGAGTCAGTTTACATCCAGAATTTTTGTGAGGTTGATTTGATTCCTTGAATCGTATGCGGTTCAAAGCTATAAACAAAATATGTATGTCCGATTAAACGCAGAAATTCCTATAATCCCTGAGATTTGCGAAACTCGCGTACAACAGTTTTAATATCCTGAAATTCGCCCTCAACTAAATTGTTTAACTGCTGCATTTCATCAGATGTAATTTTTCCAGAAAGTTGATTTATAGCTGTTCTTAATTGTGGATATTTATCTAAAGTGGCTTTACGGACAATAGGCACAGCTTCATAAGGAGGAAAATATTGTTTATCATCCTTCAGTACAACTAAACCAAGGCGGGAGATTTGCCCATCTGTAGAATTTCCGGCAATCATATCTACTTGTTTTTGAATTAACGCCCGATATATTAAACCCAAGTCCATAATTTGCGGAGGTCTAGCAAAACTGAGATTATAGGTTTTTGCTAATCCTGAAAAACCATCTTGACGTTCTAAAAATTCGTAACCAAACCCACCACGCCATTGAGGTGTATATTTAGCAGATTCCGAGAGAGTCTGAATATTGTAGCGTTTAGCATCTTCACCGCGAATAATCATGGCAAAAGTATTTTCAAACCCTAAGCTGGGCATGATTTCTAAATTAAACTGTTCTGCATAAGCCTGTTTTAATTTTTCGTGAACTATTTTTGGATCATTAACTGCTTCTTGTTTTAAAATACCAGTAAAAGCTGTGCCTGTATATTCAACATAAGCATCAATTTGTCCGGCAAGAATAGCATTATGACAAACAAAAGAACCACCTAAACGGGGACGACGAATTACTGTTAAATCAGTAGTGTCTTCAATTTGCTGGGCTAAAAGTTCACCTAAAATATCTTGTTCTGTAAAATCTTTGGAAGCAATAACAATATCACCATTACCGCTAGTAGGAGAAGTGAAATTACAACTGGCAATAGCTATGGCTAATACAAAACTTAATAAACACCAACTAAAAAATCTTTTCATGATTTCCTATTAATTAAAACTCTCGCATTTATCACATCATTTGCCAAAGTTTTAATCTTTAAATTTTAACTTTTAATTTCTGTTCCAGCCAACCAATACCCAAATCAGCGACTAATGCAATCATCGCCGCCGGGACTGCACCAGCTAAAATTAACTGATTATTTACCACTGCAATTCCGCGAAAAATAAACACGCCTAAACCACCAGCCCCAATAGCGGCCGCAATGGTAGCGATACCGATGGAAATGACTGTTGCTACCCGCACACCTGCCAAAATTACCCCCATTGCTAAGGGAATCTCTACCTGTAACAACAATTGTTTATCTGTCATTCCCATACCTCGCCCAGCTTCCCGAATCGCCGGATCTACCCCCATGATACCAGTGTAAGTATTGCGGATAATAGGGAGAAAGGAGTATAAAGTTAAAGCTACAATTGCCGGAATAATCCCAATTCCCCCAATTATTGGCACTGGAATTAATAACCCGAATAATGCTAGACTAGGAATAGTTTGCAAAATATTGGCAATACCGAGAATAGGTCGGCGCAGGTGAGTTTGGCGGGTGATTAAAATACCTAAAGGAATACCAATGAGTGTAGCAGTGGCGATCGCAATACTCACCATAAATAAATGTTCTAGGGTATGGCGCAGGATTTCTGTCCCATACTTAATTAAAAAAAAGTCTTTCATAAAGTCTCTTGTAGTGATTGCAGACATTGCAAAAAAGCTAAACTTTCTGGATGTTGAGACTGCTTAAATTCATCCTTTGTCCCTAATACTACCAATTCTCCCTCACACATTAACCCAATTCGATCAGCTAAAACAAAGGCTTCTTGAATATCATGGGTGACAAATACCACAGTTTTATTTAATTCTTGTTGTAAGCGGTGAAATTCTTGTTGCAGTTCTAAGCGGGTAATGGGGTCGAGTGCGCCAAAGGGTTCATCCATCAATAATACTGGAGGGTCTGCGGCTAATGCCCTAGCTACTCCCACTCGTTGCTTTTGTCCTCCCGACAGTTCATGAGGATAACGCCCCGCAAATTGTCCAGGATCTAAGCCTACCATCTGCAACAATTCAGAAACCCGCATTTTAATTTGTTTAGATTGCCAACCGAGTAAAGTCGGGACTAAACCAACATTACGTTCTACAGTGAAATGGGGAAACAAACCAGTTTCTTGAATCACATAACCAATATTACGCCGCAATTTAATTTCATCCCATTGAGTTGTAGGAAGACCGTTAAATAATACTTCTCCTTGTGTTGGGGTCAAGAGGCGATTGATTAACTTCATGGTCGTTGTTTTCCCGCTACCACTACGACCGAGTAAGACTAAAGCTTCTCCTTGACTAATAGAGAAATTGAGATGAGATACTAAAGGACGATGGTTGCGGCTAAAGGTGACATCGCGGAATTCAACAGCAATTAGTTGTTGTTGCATATCAAGTTAATTTTACAGGTACTTATTTACTACTTATGCCAAAAGTTCCGGTTAACGACATTGATTTGTTCTACGACATCAAAGGACAGGGTGAACCTTTACTATTAATTGCTGGTTTTTTATGCGATCACTCCTATTGGTCGTTAATCATGCCATCGCTCGTTACCCAATATCAAGTGATTCGTGTGGATAATCGTGGCATGGGGCGCAGTTCTGCCCCGGATAGCCCTTATAATATTCAGCAGATGGCCAATGATGTAGCAGCATTACTTGATCACATCGGTATTGATCAGGTAAATGTAGTCGGTCATTCAATGGGTGGTCAAATTGCCCAAGAACTAGTATTAGCCCATCCTGAAAGGGTAAAAAGTCTAATTTTGCTTTCTAGTCTGGCCAAGGGTGATGGCAGATTCAATCATCTGATTTCGACATGGGGCTACCTCCCCAGTCATATAGACTTGAAGCTTTATGAACAAGTTGTATTGCCTTGGATATTTACCGATGAGTTTTATGCTATTCCAGGCATGGTAGAACAATTGATTGAGTGGGCAGTTAATTATCCTTTTGCACCAGCGACACACACACTCTATCATCATAGTAGAGCTATTCTCGGCAGTGATACACAAGACCGACTGCATAATATTCTCTGTCCCACTCTGATTTTAGTGGGTAGACAAGATATTCTCACACCAGTGAAATATTCTGAACAACTAGCCCAAGGTATTCCCCACTCTGAACTGGTAGTAATTGATGGTGGTGGTCATGGCATTTTGATTGAGTCCTTGGATACAGTCATTTCCGTTATGCTAAAATTTTTAGAAAAATTGCCGAAATTAATGTAAATAAAAATGTCAAATTATTATCTAATTTAGATTTTACTCAATGTGAGTAGGTGGGTTAATAGTGGCTTATGATTAGAGATAGGCATTGGTCACCCTATTAATCCTCAAGGATACCAATTTATAGATATGACAGACTTTAGAGAACTGCAAGAATGGGAAAAAGCCCACCAATTAACAGTTGCAGTCTATGAAATTACTAAGACCTTTCCAGAAGAGGAATTACTGGGGCTAACACAACAAATACGTTTAGCTTGTGCTGCCATACCTATTAAGATAGCTCAGGGATGCGATCGCGATGACTATGAAATGCAATTGGATTTTCTGGAAATGGCGCGAGATGCAGTGATTGAGGTGGAATATTACCTGCTGCTTTGCTTTGAGTTGAATATGCTGGACTCGTCTGATTATGATCATTTAATCAGTGACGTGGTGGAAGTGAAAGAATTACTAGCGTCTTATATTGACAAGCAAAGTCACAATTTTGATGAATAGTCGCGTTCTCCATCTCCTCCCTGAACACCTGTAAATTATCTGTACCCATTCCCAAAGCACCTACCCAGAAGAATGCTGTGGACTAGTTCTCGGTTTTCTGGGTAGGGAGGGCAACACGGTTATGGAAATCATTCCCATAGAAAACCCCTGGAACACCCAAGCAGATGATTTTTCAGAAGACACAGTACAGACTAACAGCCAAAGATATGCGAACTGACAAGTCAGCGCTTGCGCGATCGCTGTCCAAGTCATGTCAACACTCACCACCTGATAATTCCACTACACCATCAGAATGCGATCGCCTATATGCTTGAGCAAAATACTCGTATATAATAGTTTCCGTCCAAAACGGTAAAGTTGCCACAGTCAAAAGTTGGATTCTTGATAATCATCACCAATTCCAACCAGAGTCAATTGAAAAAATTTAAAAATATCGTTTTTCGATAAGATCAATATTCTCGGCTGATCTACCTAACTGCTATGCTAAATCCCAACCTGGAAGAAATCCAGTTGACAAAAGACGACTACGAACGCTACTCTCGCCATTTGATCTTGCCAGAAATTGGACTAGAAGGACAAAAGCGTTTAAAAGCTGCGAGTGTATTGTGTATTGGTACTGGTGGACTAGGTTCGCCATTACTGTTATATCTTGCAGCCGCAGGTATTGGACGCATTGGTATAGTAGATTTCGATATCGTTGATACTTCTAACCTGCAACGCCAAGTCATACACGGTACATCCTGGGTAGGTAAACCCAAAATTGAATCAGCAAAAAACCGGATTCATGAAATTAACCCCCATTGTCAGGTTGATTTATACGAAACTCGCCTCAGTGCTGAAAACGCCCTAGATATCATCAAACCTTATGATATCGTCGTGGATGGTACTGATAATTTCCCTACCAGATACCTCGTGAATGATGCTTGCGTACTGCTAGATAAGCCTAACGTCTACGGTTCCATTTTCCGCTTTGAAGGACAGGCCACGGTCTTTAACTACGAAGGTGGGCCGAACTATCGTGACTTATACCCAGAACCACCACCACCAGGAATGGTTCCTTCCTGTGCAGAAGGTGGCGTATTGGGTATTTTACCAGGCATGATTGGCATTATTCAAGCGACCGAAACAGTTAAAATCATCACGGGAAAAGGTAATACCTTAAATGGAAGATTACTGTTGTATGATGCCTTAGAAATGAAATTTCGGGAATTGAAACTGCGTCCAAATCCCATTCGCCCCGTTATTGAAAAACTGATAGACTACGAACAATTCTGCGGAATTCCGCAAGCTAAGGCAGAGGAGGCAAAACAGCAGATGGAAATGTCAGAAATGACCGTTAAGGAATTGAAAGAACTACTGGATAGTGGTGCAAAGGATTTTGTGCTATTAGATGTCCGTAATCCTCATGAATACGAAATCGCTAAAATTCCGGGTTCGGTATTGATACCCTTACCGGATATTGAAAACGGCGACGGTGTAGCCAAGGTCAAAGAAATACTCAACGGTCATCGCTTGATTGCTCATTGTAAGCTAGGCGGACGGTCTGCCAAAGCCCTGGGTATCCTCAAGGCAGCCGGAATTGAGGGAACTAATGTTAAAGGCGGAATTAACGCCTGGAGTCAGCAAATCGATCCTTCAGTTCCAGAATATTAGGTTTTAGGCAAAGTAACGCAGAGATTTCATATTGATTCTCTGCGCCTAATGCGTAATACCGGAAAATTGCTGTTAATTAAGTCGTGGGTTGTGACTGTGATTCTGTAGCTGGGGTAAATTCTTTCTTCTCTGACTCTGGCTGCTGCTTTTCATCACTCTGCTGTACCTGCTGAAGATGAATGCTATTCACCTGTTTAATAAAGTACTCTAATGATTGACTGGCTTTTTGTCGCTGTTCCATTTCGTCAGACATATCATAGAAACGATACGGTTGTGTCACTCCCAAAACAAATTTTTCTTCTTCAGCTTCTAATAGTTCAACTGCTGTGTTAGCAGCAATCCAGTTCTTTTCAAAAGGGAACGACGTAACTATACTGGCGAGTATAGAAGCGATCGCAGGGCAAATAACTGGCAACCACTTCAACCACGTTTGTCCTGCTTCTATTTTATCTACCAGGACTAAAATAGGTGTGATTCCTGAAAAAACCACAGTTGTAATTTGCAGAATATAGTAAATCGTTCTCGATAAATTCCGAACCTGTTTATAGTAGTCGATTAAATCTTGGCAGTATTGTAAAGCCTTGGCTTTAACTGGAGAAAAATTCTTCACTTGCCAAGAGTTATTGTTTAATAAATACGTATATATTTCTGCTTTTTTGTTGGTTTCGTATTTATTGGCGGCTTTTTGCAAATCTTGAAATAATTGTCTATTGATCAGCAATAGAAAAACTGTGAAACAGATAGATATTCCACCATAAAGAACAAAGGTTTCATTTTTGGAAAAACTAATAACAATAATACTAGATAATAGTAGTACTGCTATCAACAATTTTTCAATTATATTCAGAATTAACAATCTTTTCTGGTCGCCCGAAACAGAGGTATTACCCATAATTTCAGCGTTTGTATTTTCTGTGAGATTGTCAATCATTAAATCTGGTGTAGTCATTGTTTGGTGTCTGTAGGTGTTTTTTAGTGAAAAATTATAACCCAAAAGTTTAGATTCTGAATTGGCAATAGCTTGAGATTTGGACTATTTTTCTAGATATCTAATGCTTCTGGATTTTTGCAGTTTTTTCTAACTTTTGACTTCCGCGTTGCGGTACTAAAAAGTTAAAATGCTTGTATTTTGGGATTGGGAATTTTTTGAGATGGTATGCTGATTGATGCCATCCTGCACTAAGTACAGAATCATCTGTATTCATCTGTGATTAGTCAATTCTATGGCTATGTCGGGTATACCTGACTCAGCCAAAAACGGGTGTATTTAATTTCTCTAGGAGTTGTTATTATCGGAACACATCCGAGTATAGTCCAACAATGGATAAGCGGCAATGAGAAATTCACATAATTCAGCTTTTTTAATAGATTAGACCATATTCAAGCTATATAGAGCTACTGTCATAGCAACAGAAGGGCGCTGAGTGCTGAGTAGAAACCAAGTAGGGGAGTGTATGGTTACGTTACACAAGCTATAACAGATATACTTAGGGTTTGCTGTTCGCGTAGCGTGGAGGTAGGGAACAGGGAATCGGCAATAGTTTCAGCTATTTGTCATCCCCAAATTTTCTGATTTATTCAACCCAAAATTCACACTTTTGATGGTACACCCTTCAAAAACCGTTCGCACCTACTTTCGGGTTTATCAGCCTCAAACCTTTGATGTATTTAGGTTTTATATTTATTCAGCCAGCCCTAATTACAAACAATAATTGATCAACAATGCCCTCACTTCATTGGCAGTTGCTATCACAAAAAAAATTTTTATCAGATACGATCCTCATTCCATAATCCCAATTATCACCTTATGAGTAGTTTCAGGGTAGGGAATTCTACAAGACTTTAAAACGGAGAGGGAGGGATTCGAACCCTCGTATACGTTTCCGCATAACAGACTTTCCAGGTCTGCGCCTTCAACCACTCGGCCACCTCTCCAGGGGCAACGATTTACAACTATACTATGAAATCCCAGAAAATGCAAATATATAAGTAAGCAGATTAAATTAATCTTGAAGTTCACATCGAAATCTTAAATCAAAATGCCTGATAAATATACGATAAAAGTCCGCGATCGCGCCACAGGCGAAGAATACAGTCACAAAGTTCCAGACGACCGCTACATTCTCCACAGCATTGAACAGCAAGGAGGGGAACTGCCGTTTTCTTGCCGCAATGGGGCTTGTACAACTTGCGCTGTGCGGGTAATTTCTGGGGAAATTTACCAACCGGAAGCTATTGGATTATCTCCTGCGTTACGCCGTCAAGGTTACGCTTTGTTATGCGTGAGTTACGCCCGTTCTGATTTGGAGGTGGAAACTCAAGATGAGGATGAGGTTTATGAGTTGCAATTTGGGCGCTATTTTGCCAGGGGTAAAGTGAAGGCTGGTTTACCGTTAGATGAGGATTAAGATTTTGTTCACGCATTCGGCAAAGCCGTTCTTGCAGAGTAGGCGCAATCGCACTCCGCGATCTGCCAGAGTAGACGCAAAGGGCTGTTTTGATGTCTTAGTGAGGAAAACTGTCCTTTTGGGTTGTTTGTTGTTGCTGGTGAGTTGTCAAGCTGATCATCAAACGGTAAGCAATCAGGCTGAGGTAACGGTGGCGCGGGTAGTTAGTGGGCAAAGTTTGGAAGTTTTGGGTCTGGCTGAACAACCAAATTTGATTTCTCGTGTCCGGTTAGTTGGTCTTGATGCACCAGATTTAGGACAGCACCCGTGGGGAGATGAGTCTAGAGAAGTTTTAGCGAAGTTGATTGGGGATCAAAAACAACCGGTAATTCTAGAATTTGATGTATCCAGCAAAGATAAAATTGGTCGCACTTTGGCTTATGTGTGGAAAGACCAGCAGTTATTGAATGAACAAATCCTGAAACAAGGATATGCGATCTTTGTGGGGCGATCGCCTAACCACAAATATGACCAGCGCTTGGAACGCGCCCAACAATGGGCTAGACTCATGGGAAAAGGCATCTGGAATCCAGAAAAACCTATGGGTATTCCTCCTGCTGAATTTCGTCGTCGAAATCTTTAGGGAGTGCTGAGTGCTGAGTGAGGAGTGAGGAGTGAGGAGTGAGGAGTTAGGAGTGCTGAGTGAGGAGTGAGGAGTTAGGAGTGAGAAATCCGGGTTTGGTGTTTGACCTAATGACCAATGAACAATGACCAATGAACAATGACTAATTTACAAATTTTTCTAGATATTGCGACGGAAGCGGCTTTGGCTGCGGGTGCGGTTTTACAAGGGTATTTGGGTAAGTTAGAAGATGCTATTACTGAAAAGGGTCGCCCTGGCGATTTAGTCACTGTTGCGGATAAGGCTTCAGAAGCGGTGATTTTGGAAATTTTGCGTCGCCACTTTCCTGAACATTCTATCCTGGCTGAAGAATCAGGGAAATTAGGAAATCAAGATAATCAGTATCTTTGGGCTATTGACCCCTTAGATGGCACAACTAACTTCGCTCATCAATACTCGGCTTTTGCTGTTTCTATTGGGTTATTAGTTGATGGTGAGCCGCAGGTTGGTGTAATTTATGACCCTTTTCATAATGAGCTATTTCGGGCAGCTACTGGCTTAGGCGCGACGCGCAACCGTCATTCTATCAAGGTTTCAGAAATATCTGAACTGAGCAAAAGCCTACTGGTAACAGGATTTGCTTATGATCGCCGGGAAACCTTGGATAATAATTATGCCGAATTTTGCCACTTAACCCATCTTACCCAAGGCGTTAGACGTAGTGGTTCCGCCGCCCTTGATTTGGCTTATGTTGCTTGTGGGCGTGTTGATGGTTACTGGGAACGGGGAATTTCTCCTTGGGATGTTGTTGCAGGTGTAGTTTTATTACGAGAAGCTGGGGGAAAGGTTACTGCATACAATGGTACTTCTTTCCAAATTGCATCAGGTAGAATTCTGGCTACTAATGGTAATATTCATAATCATCTGAGTCATGAGTTAGTAGAAGTTCCGCCTTTGTCAAGTTGGAAATCAAGGAGATAAAAAAAACTAATAAATGATACATGGCTATTAACTACTGACAAAATACGGATGAAGCGAAGTAAACTATAAAAAAGCTCAAGCTCTTTTGGTGCAGAACCGCTCTATGTATTTAAAAATAGATCGTGGATTGTTTAAATATGATTTGATAGATTATCACGCAATTTTGTGTGTTTCCATTGATGCGGATGCGAAGAATATACGTAAACGTTATCTGCAAATTGCTCGCCGTTTGCACCCGGATAGCAAGGCGATTACCTGTGCTGAGGAAAAGCAGCAGGCTAATGAATTATTATCCAAGTTGGTTAACCCAGCTTATGAAAACCTTTCTAAAGAACGTATTCACTCAGAATACACTATAGTTCTGTCTCAAATAGGTAAGCGTCTGGCACAAGAATCTACTTCACTGGACTTGAGTAGCGATTTGGCGAAACAATTAGTTAATGCCCCTAATATTGATTTTTTTTACAAAAGTGCGATCGCTAAAATAGCTGCAACCCAATATGATTCGTTAGAACAATCGACTCAAATCATATCCCAAATCAGCGAGTTAAATTTAGTGTACCTCATGCGGAGTGCGGCTAATACCTCTAACTCGCCACAGTCGTTGGCTCATTCCAGTACCATCAAGCCAAATACAGCACCTCCACCTCCACCCCCAGTAGTTAAAGAAGATTCGCCTTTCGAGCAGTATGTTCGCCGTGCTGAAGGTTTAATTAACGCAAAGCAATTTTCTCAAGCCAAGGTGGAGTTACAGGACGCTCTCAAGCTAGAACCTAAAAATAGTCACTGCCATAGTTTGATTGGCTTGGTATATTTGAAGCAAAATCAGGTGAAAATGGCTAAAATTCATTTTGATAATGCTTTGAAATTAGATCCCAACAACGAAATTGCGTTGTCATGGAAACCTAAAATAGAAAAGGCTTTAGGGACACAATCGGGTGGCTCAAAAGTAATTTCACCTCCTCCTGATGGTAATAATCAACCAGATAAGTCTGGAGGTGGGGGTATGTTTGGTGGTTTTTTTGGTGGGAATAAAAAATAATGGTGTATCAACCAGCAGCGGGAGCGAGGGATTTATTACCTTTAGATGTGGCTCAAAAACGCTGGATTGAAGATAGGTTACAGCAGGTGTTTCATCGTTGGGGATATCACAGGATTATCACTTCTACGTTGGAACGCATGGATACTTTGATGGCGGGAGAAGCAATTCAGCGCCAGATGGTGATTCAATTGCAAAATGGTGAAGATGAAGAATTAGGGTTGCGTCCAGAGTTGACAGCTTCTATTGCTCGTGCAGTGGCTACACGCATGGCAAATGTCACCTATCCCCAACGCCTCTACTACAATGCCAATGTCTTTCGCCGCACTTGGGAAAACAGGCACAATCGCCAGCAAGAGTTTTATCAGTCTGGGGTTGAGTTGTTAGGTGTGGGCGGATTGTTGGCAAATGCCGAAGTGCTGCTACTGGCGAAAAATTGTTTGGCTGCATTGGGTTTGGAAAATTGGCATTTAATTTTAGGCGAAGCGGGAATTACACGATCGCTTCTTGATGCCTTTCCAGTGAATATCCAAGCTCAAGTCCGTACTGCGATCGCTCATCTTGACCGCATAGCCATAGATAATTTACCCGTCAGTGATCAACTGCGCGATCGCGCCAGAATCATGATGGATTTACGCGGTGACAGCGCCGATGTCTTGCAAAAAGTTAGTAGCCTTGGTTTAGATCCAGAACAACAAGAGATTGTAAATAACCTCAAATCTGTGGTGGAGTTATTAGAATCTGAAGGAGATTTTCCTTTAATTCTTGACCTGAGCTTAATTCAGACCATAGACTACTACACTGGCATAGTCTTTGAAATCGTCAGCGATACGGATTCACAAGCCAGAGTTTTAGGGCGTGGTGGTCGTTACGACAAGCTTTTAGGACTATATCACCCCCAAGGCGAAGATATTCCCGGTATTGGTTTTGTACTTAATATCGAAGATTTATATCAAGTTCTTCTATCCACTCAGCAATTACCGCAATCAACCCCAGCTAGTGACTGGTTAGTAGTAGCCCAGACACCAAATGTTGAAGCTGCGGCCTTTGCCCATGCCCAAAAACTGCGTAATTCTACAGATTTGGTACGGGTTGAAATGGATTTAGGCGGCAGAGATGTGGAAGCTACGAGACAATACGCAAGCGATCGCGGCATTGCTGAAATTGCTTGGATTAAATCTGATGGTTCAATTGTGAATGAATCATTGCGTTAGTTAGAAAGTAGGGACGGGGTGATTAATATTCCTGATTAATCATGAATAGCCAAACCCGCCCCCACTGCAAAATTTTATAAAGTTTTGTAAACAATTGAGCCTATTCCCGTCTCTACGGCCGATAACCTACCAGGTATAGCAACCGCCAAGGAGGTTAGGACATTGTTAATTGCTCAAAGCCTTGATGTAGGGACAGGTTTACAGATATGTTCAATTACCAATAATAATTTGAATAAACCCGCCCCTACTTTGTTTCTGCTCAGAACTTTCTTCACTCAGCACTCAGCACTCAGAACTCAGAACTTTCTTCACTCAGAACTCAGAACTTTCTTCACTCAGCACTCAGCACTCAGCACTCAGCACTCAGAACTCAGAACTTTCTTCACTGGTGGGATCTAGATAACCCTTATGTGTAATGACTTGAGGAGCTTGGTTCAAGCAGCTTTTAATGACCCAATAGAAAAGAGCAAGCTATTACAGCAACGTCAAAAGCTCCAGGAAATTATCAACGATATTCCTACCCGTCAATGGCTATTTGAACAAGCCTGTCAACCTGATGATCCACATCAAGCCAAGACTTTGATCATTACAATGATGACTTCTTCTCGGTTGATTTGGTGCGGTGACAGGATATCACCAGATATATATAGTGAAGCACTATCACGAACTTGGGTATGGTTTTTAGAAGATTTTTGTCAGAGGTATAACCCTGAAAAAGCCAGCTTTGTCACCTGGTTTAACCAAAAGCTGAGATGGATGATTTTAGATGTGATTCGAGAAAAAGCCAAGGAAGAAAAAAATCGGTTACATCCTCTTGATGGAGAAGATGACGAAAAGATTTATCCTCCTTGTCCTCATCCTGATCGCTGGGAGCAAACTATCGAAGAATGGCTAATTTTAGTGCAAAATAATTCACATTTATGCAAAAGTTGTCAAATGCAGCAACATTCTCATGTCAACTGTCAGGTTGTGTTGATGCAGATATTGCTAGTGTTGCGCGATTCAGGATCAGAAAATTTCTCTTGGGATACAATCGCTCAACAATATGGACTGGAAGGGTTATCACTGAAAAGGTTTTGTCGCACAAGGTGTTTCCGTATTTTTAAACAGTTGTTGGCTGAATAATGCTCGATAAAATTTCTAGATATTTTCTTTAATAGGAATCATGATTGATACTGCTACACAATTTAGTCCGATTACTATTCCCATTACAGCCAGAGATCGCCAACAAGCTGATCAGTTTGCTCAACAACAGCCAACTCAACAGCAGTCAGAACAAGTTTATCGTAATACCTTGGCTGTATTGGTGACTCAGCGCTATTTGCAACTGTTAGGGATTGATACCGATTTGGAAATTAGTCATAGTTGGAATCCTCTCGAACGTCTGTTAGAAAACACTGCTGATTTGTATATTCCGGCTTTGCAAGGCTTTTTAGAGTGTCGTTCTCTACGTCAAGGCGATCGCAAATGTCTAGTTCCCCCAGAAGTGTGGTCAGAACGCATTGGCTATATGATCATTCAAATTGATGAACCTTACCAAGAGGGACAAATGTTAGGGTTTGTGGAATCTGTCTCTGTATCAGAGTTACCACGCAGCTATTTTCAACCCCTGGATGTGTTCCTAGAATATTTAACCCCAGAGCGATCGCCACAACCAATAATTCAACTGGGGAAATGGCGCAAACACATATTTGAATCTGATTGGCAACCCCCAAAAAACTTATTCAACAGAATCAGAAACATTGCCACACAACAGATACAACTTCAACGAAGTGATAACCCAATTCAACAACGGATTGAACAACTCTATCGCCGACATACTCGTAATTTGGTAGAACCTATTCCAGTGGATCTAAATTCGGAATCAGCTTTGGTAAAAGTGATTCAAACTACCTCGGATGATGAAATTCGCTGGCAAGCTGCCGAATTGTTATGGGAAATCAATCCTCAACATCCCGCCTGTCCGGTAATTAGTGGGAAGGATTTGGGCATTTATCTCATGGGGAATTCTGTATTACTGATGGTGGGTGTTTTGCCTAAGTCAGATAATCGGGTATTAATGCTGCTGCGGTTGTATCCGCTAAGTCAGATGTATGCGCTGCCAACAGGATTAAAATTAATCGGACTAGATGAAACCGGAAATCAGTTTTTTGCAGTGGAATCACGACCACAAGACGACTATATCCAGTTTAAATTCACAGCAGACATAGGCGATCGCTTCAGTGTCCATGTTGTGTTGAATGATGCCAGCTTTATTGATAGTTTTGTTGTTTAGTTTGCTTAATTATGCTTATCTAGATTATCTATTCTTTACCTCCACACCCTCCCTGTTATTTATGGCTAAACTTCCCTCTAGCCCTAAAACTCCCCAAGATGTCGCCGTTATTATTGAGATTAGTAGCGGTAGCTTTGCTGAGGGGTTTTCTGTAACGCTTCAGATTTTAGAAGATGGTGTGATTATTGAAGAAGATCATGGTTTATCTCCTATTCCGGCTGCTCCCCAAATGCCACAGTGGTATCAAGAATGGCAAGATATATCCCTAGATGGTAGTCGTCAACTGCAAGCGGTTTCAGGACAGGAAACGAATGTAGCCGTTTTAAAAAGATGGAGAGAAAGCGCTCAAACTCTAGAAGATTATTGTCGAGAATGGTTTCAGGATAGAGCATTTAAGAATTTACGCGATCGCATTCGGGCAAATACAAAAGTTACAACTGATAAATCTGTCCCCATTATTATTCGATGTCACCACCAAAATGAACTGCTGCGTCGCCTACCTTGGCATATCTGGGATTTATTTACCAACCTTCCCAATGCTGAACTGGCCTTATTCTCTGGATTTGGTCAGCAAGTTCCAGCCCTGAAAGCACCCATCAAAGTTTTAGCCATTTTTGGTAGTTCTCATGGTGGTTTACAACTAGACGACGATCAAAAAGCTTTAGGACTTTTAAAACAGCGAGGAGCAAAAATTACATTCAAATCAGAGCCGACTGATCAAGAGTTGTCTGACCTGTTATTTAATCAAGATTGGGATATCTTGTTTTTTGCCGGACATAGTTCCAGTCAAGGTAGAAATGGACAGATCCAAATTCGTGAAGGTGATTGTTTACCGTTAAATGCGTTAAATCAAAGCTTAACCAGAGCCGTTAAAAGAGGTTTAAAGTTAGCCATCTTTAATTCCTGTGATGGTCTAAAAATGGCAGATTTTTTAGCTCAATTGAAAGTTCCAGCCGTGATTGTGATGCGGGAACCTGTACCCGATGTGATTGCGCGTCAATTCTTACTTTATTTTTTAGCACAATTTTCTCAGGGTACACCTTTATTTTTAGCAGTCCGTGAAGCTCGCGATCGCCTCGAATCTATCCAAAGAAACAATTTTCCGGCTGCTTCCTGGTTGCCTATTCTTTGCCTCAATCCCAATCAGCCAGAATTAGTTTGGCCTGCTCCCTCAATACTTTCTCGTTGGCAAGCTTATCTATCTCGTCCTAATTTAATTATAGGGTCTATTTTAGCTGCAATTATCGCTGTAGCGGCTCCATTAGTAATTCACCGATGTCAGATTTTCCCCTCAATTTGTCTTAGCCCATTGCCCCCACTAGATAACTATATTGGGATGGGTGAAAAATTAATTTCTAACAGCAAAGTAGAATTAAGCGAGCCATATCTTTCTTTAAAAAAACAAGGGATTACAGTATTTTCTCAAGGTGAATATGCAGATGCAGTCAAGATTTTTGATCAGCTGCGTAATCTGGCACAACAAAATAAAGCAATTCCATCTATTAGTCAAGCAGCTTTAGCCGCACTACAAGACCCAGAAGTTTTAATTTATCGAAATAATGCCTTCGTAATTCATCGCCATCGCCAAAATCCGAATTTACCAATTTACACTATTGCAGTAGCCGCACCATTAAATTTTACGGCTGGATTAGATATTTTATTTGGAGTTGCACAAGGGCAAGATATGGCCGTTAAACAAGAAATCAATTTACAAGTTGTGATTGCTAACGATAACAACAACACCGAACAAACTCAACGAGTAGCAGAAATTCTCTTTGAAGATGCCAAAATTCTTGCTGTAGTGGGACATTACACCTCTCCTAACACCTGTGCAGCTTTAAACGTTTATTCTCGTCAACCAAATCCCCTGGTGATGATTTCCCCCACCAGTACCCTTGTGAATCTTCCATCAAGTCCGGCTTGTGGTGGTGATCCTTATAAAGTATTTTTCCGGACTGTTTCATCTAGTCGAGTAGAGGCTCAAAGTCTAGTCCAGTATTTAGTTGATGTTCTCAAAAAACCCCAGCCAAAAGTAGTTGCTTTTTATAACTCTCAGGAGTTATTTAGCAAAGATATGTTAGAGCAATTTATTCTCGTGCTGAGAGCATTTAAAGGCAGTATAATTGCTAAATTTGATATTTCTGACCCTAACTTTGATATTCGTCAAATTACACCACAGCTTGCAGATGCAGATGCCTTGGCAGTCTTAGCCGATGGGGGTACTGACAATACTATAACGGCTCAAACAGCAATTGAAGTCATTAAGTTTAACAATGGAGAAAAACCAATTTTAGGGGCAAATCCTCTCTATCTTCAAGAAGTTATTGATCAGGCTCAGATTGCTACAGTCAATAGTCTCTATTTAGCGGTTGATTGGCATCCGCAAAAATGTGGCGCACAAGATTTTGCGAAACAAGTTAATGAATACTGGGGTGGTGACTTAAATCGTCGGACAGCTTTGGCTTACGAGGCTGTACAGGCAGTACTGCAAGCCATTAAACTATCAGAATCTCCCGTAACTAGAGAAGATATTCGGCAGAAATTAGCCAATACGGGAATTCTCCAAGGGGCAGCTGCTTCTAGTGCCACAATCCAAGGAAAGTTGATTAGTTTTGATGCTAGAGGCGATCGCCGAGAAATTACTACTAGGGGAATTGTGACGGTAAATGAGCAATTGAGATTTGATCTCGTCAAAGATGATTCTTGCCCTAGTTAAGGTAGGCAGGGGGGCAGGGTGCAGGGTGCAGGCAGCTACCGCCGCTCCTTTAGCTAATACTGGTACTAGTTAAGGTAGGCAGGGGGGCAGGGTGCAGGGTGCAGGGGGGATAAGGAAGAAATAACACACCCTACACACAAGGATTATTTGTAAAGTTATGTAACGAATTGGTGATTTTGATTTTTAACTTTCGATAGTCCTTTAGCGGAATAAAAATTTTCCCAACTTAATTGCACAGTCAGTAAATGATTTAATTATTTGCCAATATTTTGCTGTCAATTAATTTATCAACATCAAAATCATCTATTTATGACACATAAACCCAAGCGTTATTATTTCCGGTTTTCTGATCATCAATTATTACTCACTGGGTTATTAGTTGGTTATATTATCTTTGTTTTTTGGCTCGGAATACGTTTGACTGTTTTACTTAGCGGTGCAGTAATTGTGGCTTTAGCGATCGCCTCCTGGTATATCCAACTCAAAAATCTCAAAAATAGTCCCAAAATCACCTCAACAAATCTACTGCAAATTGATGTTTTTAGCAATCATCTCAACCATTTAAATTACCAAATTCCTCAACCTTCTCTAGCTCTATGGCAATCAGTAAAGCAACAAGCTCAAAGCATTCAGCAGATTGCCAGACAAATTGCTGAACAAGAATCAACATTCACTCCAGATTTGTTGGAAACTTTGCACACTGTTTTAGATTTAGTTTACCAACTAGTGGAAGCATTACAGGTTATTCAAAAAGTGCAAACACCACGCTATCGAAATTTGGCAGAACAACAGTTAACAAGTAGTCAAAAACGACTCCATCAGACTTATGACAAACTTCAGGAACTGCACGATCAAATGGTGTTAGAAACCCTAGAGCGTCGTTCAAATTATACTCCTACTGCAATTTGTCAGCGTCTACAAACGCTAATCAATGAAAATGAACAAGGAATTTTAGGAAATTAGAAAAAAAATGAAAAAATTACATTTAATAGGTTGGCTATTGATGGGACTATGCCTGAGTTTTTTGTTTGCTTATACAACCTCTATTAATTCATTTGCAAGTGCCGATATTCATCTGCGTGAACATCTTTTACCTCAGATTAAATTAGAGTCACAACTGGTAACTGATACTGCTGCTTATAATGCTGTCATTCCGCCGATCACTGATTCTGTTCCTGATCCAAATACTTTCCCTCTGTATGGTGCCAAGCCTAGCAATGATCCCAATATTGTCTATCTAGAAATCTACAGTTCGGCTGAAAAAGCTAATGGAGAACGAGAGGATGAACGTTGGTTAGTTGATGTCGCTGAAAAATATAATCAGCAAAAACAAAAGCTGAAATCTGGGCAGATTATTCAAGTGGGGATTCGGAATATTCCTTCTGGATTGGCCGCGCAGATTTTAACTGCCAGAAAAGGCAAACCCGCAGGTTATACACCAGCAACAGCGATGTGGTTAGAACTACTGAAAGCGGAAGGATTACCCCTCCGAGATATTGCGCCGGCGTTAGCCTCGAATCAAGCTATTTTTGCCGTTCAACCCCAGGTGTATAAAGAATTAGCTCAAGGTGGAGAGGTGACGTTTGACAGACTCATGGATGCTATTCTCGCAGGTAAAATCACAGTTGGTTATTCCAATCCATATATTGCCTCATCAGCGTTAAATTTTCTACATTCATTGCTTTGGCGTTCAGCAGGTCGTACTCAAGATAGTAAACCATTAACTATTGCTGAACTAGAATCTCCCCAAATCAGTTCTGTCTTTAGCACCTTCCAAAAACAAATCGCCCTGACGACACCCACATATCTAGATTTAAAACAAATTTGGATTCGCAATCCCCAGAAGTTTCAAGCCATCGTTATGGCTTACCAGAGCTATGTGAATTTAAAGAAACAGCCAGAATTTGCCGAATTAGCTTATGTTCCCTTCGGTATACCGGAAAATTCACCATTAGCAGGATTTGACTGGAATACGGCATCTGAGCAAGAGGCTTTGAGTAAATTCGCGGAGTTTGCCACTTCTGCACCTATGCAAAAATTGGCAGAGGAACAGGGATATAAAGAAACGAAGTATCTCCAGCAAGGTCAATTTCCCCCCATACCATCTGGTGAAGTATTAAAAGCTGCTCAGTCATTCTGGAAACAGCGTAAGGATGGTGGACGGACAGTGTATATGGAGTTAGTTGTCGATACCAGTGGTTCCATGGAGCGAAATAACCGTCTGGGAGCTGTTCAGGAAGCGTTACGCGTGGCCAGTCAAGAAATTAACTGGGATAATCAGATTGGGTTAGTCTCCTTTAGCGATCGCGTCACACGTTGGCTAACTCTTGCACCCTTCAACGAGTTAGAACAAAAGCGGTTATTTGTTGCCATTAACCGATTGCGACCTGATGGTAGAACTGCCCTCTATGACGGACTTGTTGTAGGTTTAGCAGACCTGATGGAAAAGAAAAAAATTGATCCAGATGGTCAATTCTACCTCCTATTACTCACAGATGGAAAACGAACTAAAGGCATCCGTTTTAGAGAAATTAAAGCTGTGATTGAGCATAGTGGAGTGAGAGTGTATCCCATTGCCTATGGTGAAGTGAATCAGCAGGAATTAGCAGCGATCGCGTCCATTCGAGAAGGCACTGTTTACCAAGGTACACCCGAAAAGGTACAAGTTCTGCTCAAAGATTTATTCCAGACAAATCTCTAATTCAGTCAGAGCAAATTCTCAATAGCAGTCCCAAAAATTACGAATAAACATGAACCTCAAAACTCAACTTCTCAAAACTCTAGGACTGAGTTGGTTAGCTTTTTTGATCACTGGAATGCTAATCAGTAGGTTTGCGGGAATGCCGGCAATCACCGTACTCATTGATCGCAGCTATTGTCCTACAACAGAATGGCAGCAGGTTGTGCAAACCTACAGTCAACTTTATCAACAGCACCAGCAGCGTCGGTTGCAATTACAATCTGTGATTTTGTTCAGCAGTCTTGGAGAAGAACATCTATCAATTCCACCAGAACCTCAAACATTAGCACAATTATCCACTTATGGGCGATCGTCACCACAACGCCAGTTAGAATTACGCGCCAGCTATCCTCAATCCCAACTTTTGGAATGTACTCAGTAGATATTAGAGACTAATTGCTAGGCTATATATAGCTGATCCGAAAGAAAGGGAATCTATAAATAAATGCCGCACACGATTGTGACTGATGTTTGTGAAGGCGTTGCTGACTGCGTAGATGCTTGTCCAGTAGCTTGTATTCATGAAGGCCCAGGCAAAAATGTCAAAGGAACCGATTGGTATTGGATTGATTTTGCCACCTGTATCGATTGTGGTATATGTATCCAAGTTTGCCCTGTAGCAGATGCGATCCTGCCTGAAGAACGACCCGAATTACAAAAAACACCTTAAAATTACATAGTCAACAGTCTATAGTTATTGTTAACTTGGCTGTTGACTAATGACTAACGACTAATGACTAATGACTATTTACTAGAAGTTAAAGATGTCCACGCCGGATACAGCAAAGATATAGATATCCTGCAAGGGGTGAATTTTTGTGTGAAACCCGGTGAATTGGTGACAGTGATTGGCCCCAATGGTGCGGGTAAATCCACCTTAGCTAAAACTATTTTTGGGCTGTTAACTCCACATACTGGCACAATTACGTTTAAAAATGAAAATATTGCTGGGTTAAAGTCCAATCAAATTGTCAGGAAAGGAATGTCTTATGTACCACAGCTAACTAATGTTTTTGCTTCCTTGAGTGTTGAGGAAAATTTAGAAATGGGGGCTTTTGTCCGTGATGTTCCCCTAAAACCCTTGAAAGATCAGATTTTCACCATGTTTCCCAGATTAAGCGATCGCCGTCGTCAACGTGCTGGTACGCTATCAGGTGGAGAACGTCAGATGTTGGCTATGGGCAAAGCTTTGATGTTGGAACCAAGTTTGCTGCTACTAGATGAACCTTCTGCGGCTTTATCTCCCATCTTAGTAACCCAAGTTTTTGAGCAAATTAAACAAATTAATCAAACAGGTACAGCGATTGTCTTAGTAGAACAAAACGCCCGAAAAGCCTTAGAAATGGCTGACCGGGGTTATGTACTTGAATCAGGACGTGATGCGATTTCAGGCCCTGGTCAAGAATTATTGCATGATCCCAAAGTAGGAGAACTATACTTAGGCGCAGGTAAAACCCA
>NZ_JAYGHH010000056.1:7153-11583 GCF_034931045.1 Nodularia sp. UHCC 0506 | reverse complement strand
TTTGGAAGTCTCTTATTTACGACTACCCAGCCACTTAGCTGCCGCAATTCCAATCAAGCCGGCGACAATGGGATTACTGAGAAACTTCATAATTGCTGGTTGTTCCGCCAATACATCCCGGAAAATATCAGGATGGTTGTGATAAGCAAAAGATGCAAGTTTACTCACATCGTCAGATGTCATGCGCTTAGGGTTGCGAGTGGAAAGATTTAATTGTTGTTCTAAGCGTTTGTCGTCTAAATTTCTAGATTTAAATTCCTTGAAAAAAGCCCTAGCTACATCATCCCGTTCATTGGGTTTAATTTGGGCGATCGCTTTTTGTAATTCAGGTTCCATTTGGCTAGAAGGTATCCGTTCAGGACTGGCAGACCTGCCAAATAACTGACGACGTTGATCAGGTGTTGTGCGTTGGGCAAAATCATCGAAATTGTCAAAGGAAGCATCATCAAGAGATTCTACATTGCCTTGAGACAAATCTTGCATAATTTGTCGTCTGTACTCTTCGCTACTTGTCACTTTACCTATCTCCTTTTTTCATCACCTGAAAGGCTGAGTTGCAATCAAATTAGCTATACTGAATTTGATTAGTTGCCCTGTCATATTGAGTCGTCAAAATTAACTGTTTGTCTGGGCCATATACCAAAACAGTTAAATTCTGCCCTGGAAAGTTTTTCTCAAAACCTTGAACTAAAGATTTTGCCAAAGGTCGCACTTCCTTCGGACTAACTTGAGGAGAAATGACAACACCTAGCTTATTGTTATCGCGTACATAAGCATCCTGAATTAACCCCCTAGATGTTTCTACAACCCAGTCACCAAAACTTTGTCCAGTGGGAGTATTACCTCGTTCTAACTGTGCGTAAGTGACATCACGACCGATGGCTGGAGTAGCAGTGCGATCTGGTGCTGTTACAGTACCACCACCACAAGCAGTAGTTATTGTTAACACTAAAACCAAGACGAAGGCCGTCGCAATTTTACGACCCTGCTCAAGCAGATTCATTTTTTACCTCTCATAGTCAAATAGTTACCAATTATGTAATTTAATTCCCATAAATCAAAGAGACACTTAATTGATTAATCGGTTTTGGTGTAGATATAACTATAATAAAAAATCTTTTTTAGCTGAATTAAAAAATAAAGCATTTGTCTGGAATAAAAGGGACCAAGCCAAGATGATTACACAGTTTTTATCTTGGCAAATAAATTGAATCCCGTGATATTTTTTCAGAATTTAGCCAATCATAAATCCTCTAATTTAGCTTTTCTTTGACATTATCTTTCACGTCTTCAACACCGTGACGTACTTCACTTTCAGCTTGTTTAGCTTTACCTTTAGCCTGATCTTCTGGATCTCCGGTAATATTTCCCAGTGCTTCTTGAGCTTTACCTTCAATATTTTTAGCGGTGGCTTTGGCGCGATCTTCTATGCTCATTTTGCACTCCTAATTAAACAAATCATCAGCTTTAAAGTTATAAATTAACCTCAAAACCTTTTTGCGATTACCTCTATACTTTAGTTAAAATTTACCTTACCATCTTCCACCATAAGATACATTAGTTATCTATATAAAAAGACTGATTATAAAAGCAAGTTGAATATTTTATTTGATTAAAAAACCCGGTTATGTTATTAACCGGGTGATGGTAGTTATAGTATTGTTAGAATTAATCGAGAAAACCCATCATAATTCCTGACTCATCAGTTTCATTTGGTGCTGTTGGACGGTTGCCGAAGGAGGAATAGCTATCAGAAATTGCCAGTAAACTGGAACCAATTGGACGAATACCAGATAAGTTCATAGTGTCAACAATTTCAAACGTATGAGCGCCAATGGGGCGAATTCCCATAATATTAACTGTATCAGCTACTGTTAAAGTACTGATGCCAATAGGACGGATTCCAGAAATATTGACTGTCCCGGCAATTTGTAGACCACTGCTACCTATGGGACGAATTCCCGCAACGGCTAACTTCCCTTCTTCTTTCTTCACTGGGAGGTCAGAGCTTTTTTCGGTTTGATCTGTATTCAAACTATTATCCTGTTTATTTTCAACTTCCACCGTATTTTCTCCCTTTAGCTTGGTATCCTGTTTTTGAGGATCGATTTTTTCGCCAGTGCTGCTGATACTCATAAACCGATACCTCTGGTTTATTAACTGAATTTTACAATAATGAAGGAAAAATTAATTTATTTTCCACGTATAAAGAGTGTAACCTGAAAAAAGCTTGTAAATATATAAGTATCTTTCAAACGGATACATAAGAAAATTTAAATTGTAACTTTTTGTAAAAAAATATTGCTGTTTATTAGTTATGATTATCTAAGTTCAGCAGGGGTGCAACAGTATCGTTACCATGAGATCAGGTATTTTCAACAGATTGAAAAGAACTGTATGACAGGATTTTGTCTTCAAGCTCCCTTTATTCCCACAGGCGACCAACCACAGGCGATCGCGCAACTAACCAGTAGTATCCAATCTGGCAATCGTTATCAAACTTTACTCGGTGCGACGGGAACAGGTAAGACATTTTCCATCGCCGCAGTCATTGAGAAAGTTGGTAGACCCACTTTGGTACTAGCCCATAATAAAACTTTGGCAGCACAACTGTGTAACGAATTGCGAGAATTCTTTCCTCACAATGCAGTTGAGTATTTTGTCAGCTATTACGATTACTATCAGCCAGAAGCCTATATTCCGGTTAGCGATACTTATATTGAAAAAACATCTTCGATTAATGATGAAATAGATATGCTGCGGCATTCAGCGACGCGATCGCTCTTTGAACGTCGTGATGTGATTGTAGTTGCTTCCATTAGCTGCATCTACGGTTTGGGGATTCCCTCAGAATACCTCAAAGCCGCCATTCCTTTCCAAATCGGGATGGAAGTCAACCAGCGCCAAATTTTACGAGATTTGGCATCAGTGCAGTATAGCCGCAACGACATAGAAATGGGTCGGGGACGTTTTCGCGTCCGGGGTGATGTCTTAGAAATTGGCCCCGCCTACGAAGACCGAATTATTCGTGTAGAGTTCTTTGGCGATGAAATTGATGCGATTCGTTATATTGACCCTGTAACAGGGGAAATTATCCGTAGTTTGGAAGCTGTGAACGTTTACCCAGCGCGTCACTTTGTCACCCCACAGGAACGGTTAGAAATTGCTTGTAATGAGATTGCATTTGAATTAAAGCAACAAAAAACACAACTAGAACAAGCCGGAAAATTATTAGAAGCACAACGCATAGACCAACGCACACGCTATGACTTGGAAATGTTACGCGAAGTTGGTTTCTGTAACGGCGTAGAAAACTATTCTCGCCACTTAGCAGGAAGAGAAGCCGGCGCACCGCCAGAGTGTTTAATTGATTATTTCCCTAAAGATTGGCTATTAGTTATCGATGAATCTCACGTTACAGTACCACAAATTCGAGGAATGTATAACGGCGACCAAGCCAGAAAAAAAGTTTTAATTGAGCATGGATTTCGCCTTCCCAGTGCTGCTGATAACAGACCATTACAAGCAGAGGAATTTTGGCAAAAAGTCAATCAGTGCATTTTTGTTTCCGCCACACCAGGGAATTGGGAATTAGAAATATCTGAAGGTCATATTGCTGACCAAATAATTCGACCGACTGGGGTAATTGATCCAGAAATTTCTGTGCGTCCCACAGAAGGACAAATTGATGATTTATTAGGCGAAATTAAAGATAGAGTAGACCGTCAAGAGCGAGTGTTAATTACCACATTAACCAAGCGGATGGCGGAGGATTTGACTGAGTATCTGCAAGACCGGAGTATAAAAGTCCGTTATTTGCATTCAGAGATTAATTCCATTGAACGCATTGAGATTTTGCAAGATTTACGTGCGGGTAAATTTGACGTTTTAGTGGGAGTGAACTTGTTACGGGAAGGCTTAGACTTACCAGAAGTTTCCTTAGTAGCAATTATGGACGCAGATAAAGAAGGCTTTTTACGCGCCGAGCGTTCTTTAATTCAAACTATCGGCAGAGCCGCAAGACACATCCGGGGACAAGCAATTATGTATGCTGATAATATGACAGGCAGCATGATTAAAGCCATTGATGAAACAGATAGAAGGCGGGGAATTCAGATGGCGTATAACCGGACGCATGGCATTACGCCGCAACCGATTATCAAGAGATCAAGTAATGCCATTTTATCTTTTTTAGATGTTTCTCGGCGATTGAATGCCAATGATTTAAAAGTAGTCGATGAACATATAGATGAACTGCCTTTAGAAGAAATTCCAGGGTTGATTGGCAAGTTAGAAGCACAGATGAAAGATGCTGCGAAGAAATTAGAATTTGAAGAGGCAGGAAAATTGCGCGATCGCATCAAACATCTGCGAGATAAAATGCTAGGGCATTAGCGTTTAGTCACAACAGGCATTAAGGGAACAGGGGA
>NZ_JAYGHH010000056.1:0-7061 GCF_034931045.1 Nodularia sp. UHCC 0506 | reverse complement strand
GGCGAAGCCTTGCACCTACTTTCGGGTTTATTAGTCTCAAACCTTTGATTTATCTAAATTTTACATTTATTCAGCCAGCCCTACCTACTTATACGATAGCCCTGGTAGGGGAGAGGAATGGAAGTAAGGTTTTCCAGATACTGAGAAAAATCAGCTGTCTACGACGGACTACGCCTACACTAAACTTATATTAACAAAGTAGCTATTAATACAATGACTTTTGATTTGCATTGTCAATAATTTGTTTTTATTGACATTATATACTGGTTCTGCTTCTTTCCTTCTTCACATAAAAATTATAAATATACACACTAAATAGGATATGTACACAGTATAATTGTGTAGATATTGGGATATTCATCATATCCAAAAATTTCTGGATTTTAACCCTAAAATCCTCCTAACCCTCTATATATCTAAGTTTCTTAGTTTGATAGATAGGAAGGTTCCGCAAAATAAGCAGTCATATTACTTGAACTGTTGGTAAGAATGATACTTGAGGATTGTCTGTAAAGTTTCCAGAAAATCTCTCAGTAGTTTATGTGTTATTTTTTACGTAAATATGTGAGTATATAGCTATGTAAAGATAAATAAACTGTAAAATGTGTTATCCGACACGTCAAAAAATTTCAGAAGGTGCATTAACAACCTACTAGGAATGATTTACATTTCTTCGCATACATTGAATTTTTTTCACTGACTTACTTACCTTTAGATAATCTGAGTTAAGAAAATGAACATAGCTAAACCATTAGTCACAATTGAAATTTGCACACATAACAGAGCAGAAAGTCTATCTATACAAAGCCTTTCTGCCATAGAAAAGTTGACTTATCCCAACTATGAAGTCATTATTGTTGATGATTGCTCAACCGATCAAACTCGGCAAATTCTCTATAAATATCAAGAGAAAATTGAAAATTTATATATTTTACGAAATCAAAAGAATCGGGGATTACCTTATTCAAGAAATCGAATTCTTGAAAATGCCAAAGGAGAAATTATTGTATTCAGTGATGATGATGTTAGTCTGTTTCCAGATTGTTTAGATGAAATTGTCAAAGCGTATATGCAATATCCAGAAGTTGGATTTATTTGGGGAGGGGTGTATGAATGTCATGGTTCCAATGATAGAAATCAACTCACATTTGGCACTGGTAGCCTGTTTTCCCTGAGAAAGATAGTGGCAAATCACTTCCGATTTGATACTAATTTGCGTTATTTCAAAACTTATGTATGTGAGGAACATGATTTTGCTCGACGAGTTCAAAAAGCAAAAATTCAAATTATCAAGCTGGCAAAAGCAAGGTCAAATCACTATCAAGCTCCTGCTAAAGATAGACCGTGGCGAAGTATAGGAGGAGACCTGAATTATCTTTATGAAAAAGTTAAAAAGAATTCTCTCTTAGAGTATTATACATCTCTTATGCTGGGGTTGATATATGCAATTCAATGTTTATTTGTGAAAAAGAATGGCAATAAACCGAGCAAGCCGAGTTACTATAACTGGATGATATACAAAGAAGCATTTCTTTCGTTTTATAAAGTTTCTGTCATGCTGAAAAATGGAAATTTTCTAATTGCTAGTAAATATTTGTTTTATACAATGCTTGATATTCCTATTAGAGCCAAGATAAAACGTAGTATAGAAGCAAAACAGATGTCGGTATTTAATCAAGGGGACCAAGTAATTCTTAATCAAGAGTTAAAAAATAAATTCTCATAACTCAACTGTGTCTAGCTTGAAAACTGTATTTTTTTGGTGTTCAGGTTAGATTTTAGAACTCAAGCTAAAACCGAATAATACACTTTTGAGACGTATACTTCATTTACTCGCAAATTGCTGTATTATTCGTTAGCTATTCCTTGAGAGCATTGAATTTTTCTCACTTATTTTGCTCTGATGTCAAGTACATTTTTGATCTAGTCGCTTATTCTTATCTTGTCACATTTGTCAAGTATATATTATACCAAATTAGATGAGTTTACCCTGGTAGATATATTATCTAAGTTCAATCCAACTTGGGGAAATGACTTTATTAATCAGATTTCAGAAAAAAGTCATAAAATGATTGCTGTGGGATTGTTTTTAGTCACAAAACTTTAATCATAATTGCGTTGCGCCCGCTTATCGTAGGTACTGCACTATTTTCGCTATCTTAGAGAAGTAAATCATTCCCCAATCACGCCGATGGTTGTTTTACCCAATTGTATTTCAATGAGTGCAGAGGAATATCTGCTTTGGGAACCCACCCAAGAGCAACGCTATGAGTATTGGGATGGCGAAGTTGTGGCCATGAGTGGTGGTACACGCAATCATAATCGGATTTCGGGAAATTTCTTTAAACTTCTAGATGATGCCTTAGCAGACCGTTCCTGTGAAGTATACATTGTAGATGTGAAGGTGCAGGTAGAACCAGGGCAAAAGTATTTTTATCCCGATGTGGTGGTGACTTGCGATCAGCGCGATCGCAATCCACAATTGATACAATTTCCCTGCTTAATCATCGAAGTGCTTTCACCTTCCACAGAAGCAGCCGATAGGGGAAAGAAGTTTGCTAAATATCGCCAATCTCCGACTTTGCAAGAATATGTCTTAGTCGAAGTAACTCAACCATTAGTAGAAGTATTTCAGCGCAACGAACAGGGTAAATGGGTGTTATCTGAGTATAATTTAGGTGATAGATTCCGACTGGAATCAGTAGATGTAGATATAGCGATCGCTGATTTGTACCGACAAGTGCAGTTTGAAACCGAACCCACTGATGAGGGTGTGTAGTCATCATATATTTACCTGAAGATTTTCGCTTTAACTCTCTTTTTTGAAGATAAACGCATCAAGTTTTTCGGATGTCTGCAATCCCTTTCACCCTAAATGAAGTGAAAATAAACTTGGTGGGCGATCGCCACAATCTTAATTAGAAATATTCTTTATAATATAGCTTCTGAAAATCGCTTAATCTGTTGCACAATCAGGGTTTAATCAAAAAATCTCTGAAAAATTACAGATGATGATACTAAATTTATATAGTATAATTCTCAATAATTCTTTCTCAATTAACTGGTTATTTTCACACAAACCCTCTAATTAAGAGATTATCATTCTCATACAACTCAAATCAAGACTGATTGTAGCTATGTATACTGCAAATTCCTTAAAATCTGAACTCAATGCCAAGGGATGGAGGCTAACTCCCCAGAGGGAAATAATTTTACAAGTGTTTCAAAATCTAACGCGCGGTAGACATTTGAGTGCAGAAGATGTCTTCGATTTGCTGGTAAAACGTGGAGAAAATATTAGTTTATCGACGATTTACCGCACGCTAAAGCTGATGACACGCATGGGTATTCTCCGGGAGTTAGAGTTAGCGGAAGTACATAAACACTATGAACTAAATACAGCTTCTCCTCACCATCATCATCACATGGTTTGCGCCCAATGTAACATGACTATCGAATTTGAAAATAATTCTATCTTTAAGCAAGCATTGAAACAAGTAGAAAAATCAGGGTTAGAATTAATCGACTGTCAACTAACAATTTATACCATTTGTCCTGAAGCAGTCCGAAGAGGATGGCCGGCGATTATGCCCAGTGATTGGATGTGTGGGAATGCGATTAAAGCTGGACATCAGTTGCCAGCCATAGATGATACTGAAGATGATGAATCATAATATTGAAAATACTGTCAAAAAAACCAAGCGATCGCTCAACTTTTGATGGTCTATAGATTTGGGCATCAGTAGTTTTATGATTAATGAGTGTATAGTAATCATGAGGCAAACTGTGAGGCGGTTCTATGTCTGAAACAAACTCTCAACAGATTATTAATACTGCTGTGACTCTCTTAGAAAGGTATGCAGAAGGGAAACGCAATTTTAGTGGGGCGAACTTGGGTGAAGCTGATTTGCAAGGGATGGATCTCAAAGGATCTGACTTCAGTTATGCTGACTTGAGTGAAGCTAATCTTAATGCTGCCAATCTCAGGGGCTGTGATCTAAGTTTTGCAAATCTCAGTCAAGCTAATTTACAAAATGCTGATCTTCGGGGAGCTTTATTGTTTTCGGCTGATTTGCGTCAAGCTAACCTTGAAGGAGCGAAACTGGAAAAAGCCGATTGCGATCGCAGCACTCATTTTCCACAAAATTTTAACCCCGTTTCCGTGGGATTGCAGATTAAAGAGACTAATTAAAAATCAAACAGCTGATTCTGTAGGCTTTTCGTTGGCTGGGTATGGTGGGTTTATTTACGCCATGCTGTACTAAAACGGTATTACGAATTAACATGAGTAGAATGCCGAAAATTGACCGTCAACGCGAACATCAAGCCAACGAGCGAACTTTTTTAGCATGGCTACGTACTTCTATTTCGTTGATTGGTTTTGGTTTTGCGATCGCGCGGTTCGGTCTATTTATGCGGCAATTGAATTTGGTGATAACACAAGAAAAACCTCCTGTCAACCCCATATTCAATTCAGAAAACTTGGGGACTGTGTTTGTAATTTTTGGGATTGTAGCGATCGCCTTAGCTGCATGGCGATACAATCAGGTATTCTGGGAAATTGAACGCGCTAATTATCGACCTCACCGTTTACCCGTGTGGATCATGACCGGAGTGGTAATAATTCTAGGGGTTCTTAGCCTTCCTTTACTCTTGTTACTCTAGAAATAACAAAAGGACTTCCGTTCCACCGTCTTCATCAGTCACAGTTTCAGGATGGAATAATGACACAACCTAACTTAACCCCGGCTATTGCTGTCAATATCCCAAATACACTCACACTTCAAGTTTCCCATGAGCAATTTGTGGATTTGGCACTCGCTAACCGAGATTTGCAATTAGAACGAACTGCTACGGGGGAGTTAATTATTATGCCACCTACCGGCAGTGATACTGGCAACAAAAACCTAGATATAGAAGGGCAGCTTTGGCTGTGGAACCGTCAAAATAAACTGGGTAAAGTTTTTGATTCTTCCACAGGTTTTCGCCTTCCTAATGGTGCTAATCGCTCTCCTGATGCAGCTTGGGTAAGTAAACAAAGATGGGATACTCTAACTTTAGAACAGCAAGAAACCTTTGCGCCAATTTGTCCTGATTTTGTGCTGGAATTACGTTCTAAAACAGACTCTCTAGAAAAGTTGCAAGCCAAGATGAGAGAATATATAGAAAATGGTGCGGGTTTGGGTTGGTTGATTGACCGCAAAAATCAACGAGTAGAAATTTATCGTTCTGGTAGAAATGTGGAAGTTTTAGATCATCCTGTTAGTTTATCAGGGGAAGATGTTTTACCTGGATTTGTGTTGGATTTAACTGAGGTTTGGAGTTAAATTAAATGAAGACTTTCACGGCAATAATTGAGAGAGATTCACAGACAAATCTTTATGTGGGTTATGTACCTGGGAGCAACGCGATTTTGTGAGATCATCATAAAGAAAGCAGGGGAGCAGGGAGCAGGGAGCAGGGAGCAGGGGGAATGGAAAAAGAACCAATCAAAAGTCATGAAGACCTAGAAGTATACAAAATGGCATTTGATGCCGCCATGAAAATCTTTGAATTATCAAAGAAGTTTCCCATAGAGGAAAGATATTCGTTAACTGACCAAATTCGGAGATCATCACGCTCTGTTTGTGCAAATTTTGCAGAAGCATGGAGAAAACGCCGTTATGAATTTGTGCTTTGATTAATCGCCGAATTATACTTAGTTGACTGCTGATTTTATGCGCTAATTCTAAGAGGGGATATTTGGGGTCTTCGTCTTGGAGTAGTTCTTCTTTAAGTTGGGCAACGGTTTTTCCTTCCTCTAATAAAGATTCAATATCTAGTTGGAGAATTTCGCCAAAATTACGGGCTGATTGCTTGTTATTCGTGACTCCAAAAATATCATCAAGTGATGGGGGAACTACCGATAACAAACTCAGAATTATCAATAATCGCTTTTCCAGTTCGCCACATACAACGGTCTATTTTTGACCACACTACTAATGTGCCACTTTCACCAAAATTCTGACTTATTTTTGTCCAATTCATCGGAATTGGTTGAGTAGTGGGTTCAGGTACTTCCGTCATCTGACGACTTTTAATTTCATTTAAATCAAGGTAGCTATGGAGTGCATTATCTATGCCATTTTGCCATGACCAGACATCAACCCGTTGACATTGGGAAATAGAGGAAGATGGTAAACCCATGCCAAAACGACCGATTCCGGTGTGTTTTTTTTTCATCTAAATAAGTCCCATTACCAAATTGCAGGGCTAGACGTAAAACGTCAGCATCCATACCTTTCCCATTGTCTAATACTGCGATTTGTTCAATGCGCGATCGCTTTCTACCTTCTACCTGTTGTTTACGTTCACCACAGAGTAATTCTACCTGAGATGCACCGGCTTGAATGGCATTATCCATTAATTCGGCGATCGCATAAGCCGCATTTTTATAACCATTATCGCGCATTGCTTGCACAGCCAGGTGAGCCGGAACAATATTATGGTCGTTACTATTCATGGGTTTTTCCTCCAAACGTCTTCCCAATTGTGAAAAGCTGATGCTACAGACCCAAAACCGGGGAGTTGACTATCAACAACCGTGACAATTTCGGCGGTAGCATTTCCGCCAGCTTTGAGTCCTCTGATGGCTCGACCTACCATTTGGCTGTAGAGTACAAGGGATTTGGTGGGACGGGCGATAACGGCCGCACTGGTTTTTGGCGCATCGAAGCCAGTAGTTAAAACCCCGTAGTTACATAAAATCTTGGTTTGGGGCTGGTCGTCTTTAAAATTTTGGATAATGCGATCGCGTTCTGATTTGGGGGTGTTACCTGTCACAGCATCAGCATTGAACCCTCTTAAACGCAAAATTGAAGTGATGAGTTGAGCGTGTTCAACGGAGGTATTAAAAACGATAATGCGGTGATGATGTTGGGCGAGTGCTTCGAGTTCTAGGATGATGCGGAGGTTGCGTTGTTCGTCTTCAGCTAACCAATGGAGAATATATTGGGGAATATCTAACTCTGTATTAATCCGATTCAGGTCTTGGGGACTGAGTTCAATACCGCTTTCGTAGA
>NZ_JAYGHH010000055.1:23316-39282 GCF_034931045.1 Nodularia sp. UHCC 0506 | reverse complement strand
AATAGTATGCGTAGTTTTATAGCTTTTTCTTCCCTTCAAAAACTGTTTAATTCCTCCCTTTTTTCCTGTCTTGATAGCAGGTATCATAAATGGAATATCTAATGCTTGCAACCATCTGATTACAGGAGTATTAAAAAATCCCCTATCTAAATAGAGTTTTTTTACATTTATTTTAAGGGATTCAAGTTCTGCCAATAAATAAGTAATTATCGCTACACTAGTATCTAGTTGGCGAACACCTCTGACGGCTAGAGTGACACGCTTATTTTTGTTAATAACATATAAAGTTGCATAGGCATAAAATGAATGAGTACCAGATTTAGCTTCACTTCTATATATGTATGGTAATTCTAAGAATGTTGGCTTACCATAATAACAAATTAAATTTAAATCAATTGCTATTTTTAAACATCCTTTTTTTAACCCCAAAGGAATTCGACTTTTCAAGGCTTGATTAATTCGTGTCTCTAACTCTTCAAAATTGTTGATTTTATTAAGATGATATCTAATATCATTAGCTGTAGGAACATTCTTTAATAATTTGGCTGTATTCTCAATACTATCTCCACTGCTGGCTGCTTTGATAAGAATCTCAAATAAAGTTTGTTGGTCACATACCCCCTGAGTTTCAATAGAAAAATTTTCTACTAAACACTCAATAACCTCTTCAAGGGTTTCTGAGTCTCTTAAAACTAGTTCTTCTGATGAAACAGTCAATTTTTTCAGCCAATATGCTACACACTACTTTCATCATTTCATTTTTTGAACCCCAAGAGAGCAGTATAAGCATTAATTATGTATTTAGTAGTTTACACTACCTTACTCTACGTAAGAGTGATGAGCGATCGCTCTTTCGGAAAAAACTTTTTGGTTTACTGATAATGTAGATTGTCGCTTTGTCTATCTTCTAGAAAACCCCAAACCTGGAACCGATGACCGCGAACGCCGTCCCAGTAGTGGCGAATTTCAACCAGGAGAATTTACTAAGCTATTTGAAGAGGTTTTAAATACTGTGGATTTGATTTTCCGTAATGGCATTGATTGGAAGGCTTTTGTTAATGCTTTTCAAAATGTGCAGAACCAAAATGAAGACACAGAATTAGCCTTACAAAGTATTGAAAATAAAGGTGATGGGGTAGTCGTTGTTAAGGTTGGTGTGCCTGACGGTGCTGATAAAGAAAAGATTCATAGTGATTTTACACAAAATTATCAATTGGCACTGCAAGCAGTAGAAGAAAAATATAAAGCACAATTACAGGCTAAAGATAATGAGATAGTCATCTATCGCCAACAAAGTGCAGATATGAAAGACATTGTGACTTTGTTGGCAAATAAACCTATGAATGTTCAAATTGATAATAAGTTAGAAAATAAACCTATGACTAACAGTAATGATGCCAGCCGTAATATTAATATTGGCAGTGTTGGCGGTGATTTTAATGCTAGTGGACAAGCTTTGAATTTAGGTGAAATTAGTGGTACGGTGACAAATACTATTAATGAGTTACCAAGTTCACCTGAACCCGATAAACCAGGAGTTAAGGAATTGTTGGCGCAATTGCAAGCAGCGATTGAGGCTGAGAAAGATTTACCTCAAGAAGATAAAGCTGAGGCGTTGGAACAGGTGAAGACTTTGGCGGAAGCTGGGAAAAGTCCGCAAGAGGGGGCTATGCAAAAGGCGGCGAAAACAGCTTTGAAGATTTTGAAGGGGACAGTTGCTAATTTACCCAGTGCAACTAAGTTAGTTGAAGAATGTAGTAAGCTTTTGCCGTTGATTTCTCAGCTATTGGGTTTAGGTTCGTAATTCGTAATTAGTAAGTATGACGGCGTAAATAATTAAAGGTTTGTAGTGAGGACTAAAGTCCTCACTATCTCATTTTTGAGATGCTAGATAGTAAATGTAGTCATGAAAGATTAGGGCTAAAGCCCTTACTACGAGCTTAATCATAATGTATGGAATTGGTGTTTGAAGACGCGATGAATCGCGTCTTTACAATATGGTTATTGCGTTGATTATTTATCCAATTTTACGCCCCTAATTGAATAATCTAATAATTCCATTGGGTGCATAACTGAAATGTTTTTCCCTTGTAATTGCAGATGTTTAGTAATTTGCAAAGTACAACCAGGATTAGCCGAAGCAATTAACTCTGCACCAGTATTTAATAAATTCTGCACTTTTTGCTGTCCTAATTCCTCAGCAACTTCTGGTTGCAACATATTGTAAACTCCAGCACTACCACAACACAAAGCTGCATCTATGGGTTCCCTTAACTTGATTCCGGGAATTTGGCGTAACATCTGACGGGGTTGCACACTAATCTTTTGTCCATGTAATAAATGACAAGCATCTTGATAAACTAAATTTAAAGGTTTATCAGTTAATGGTGATAGTTTCGCTGTCATGCCCACATTGACTAAAAACTCTTGAGCATCTTTCACCTTAGCAGCAAAAGCCTCAGCCTTTTCTTTATATTCTGGGTCATCTTGTAAAATGTGACCGTACTCTTTTAAAGTATGACCGCAACCAGCAGCGTTGATAATGACAAAATCGACATCGGTATTAGCAAAACTATCAATCATTTGTCTAGCTAACGTCTTCGCCTGTTCTGTTTGTCCTTGGTGTTCAGGAAGCGCCGCACAACAACCTTGAGATTGCGGAATTACCACCTCACAACCATTAGCCGTTAAAACTCGGACAGTTGCTTCATTAATCGGAGAGAAAAACAGCCGTTGCACACATCCCAAAATTACCCCAACTCGGTAACGCTTCTCACCTTGGGCGGGAATAACATCGGGTAAATTATCTTGAAAAGATTGAAGAGTAATTTTTGGTAAAATTGATTCCATTGCAGCCAAACGGGGAGATACTTTTTTCAGTAACCCTGTAGCCCGGACTAACTTTGGTAAACCCAACTTTTGATAAACCAGCAAAGGAAACAGAAAAAAGCGTAATAAATCAGGATTGGGGAACAAAGAAAATATCAGTTGACGAATCAAATTATCTGGTAAACTGCGGGAATAATTGCGTTCAACTTGGTGACGAGTCGCAGAAATCAACTTGTCATACTGCACACCAGAAGGACAAGTACTCACACAAGCCAGACAACCCAAACAAGAATCAAAATGTTGAACAGTTGCCGTATTCAGAGCAATTTCACCCTCATTAATAGCATCCATTAAATAGATGCGTCCCCTGGGAGAATCCATCTCCTTACCAATCACCCGATAACTAGGACAAGTAGACAGACAAAAACCACAATGTACACAACTATCAATCAACTTCGGATCAGGTGGCTGACTAACATCAAAACCCTTTAAATTTTTAATACTAGCAGTATCATTCACAGAATTATCAGAAACTTGCATTTTATCCTCTTCCCCTCTTTATCTCCGTGTTCTCTGCGGTATGCGCTACGCGCACGCTACGCGTTAGCGAAGCTTTCGCTTTAGCGATACGTTTCCTAAATTCCACCCACAAACCGACCAGGACTTAAAATATTTTTACTATCAAACTGAGCCTTAATTTGGCGCATCACCTGCAAAGAATTACCAGAATAACCCCAAACATCTATTGATTCCTTAACCGGATTTGGTGCTGTTAAAATACTCAAAAATCCCCTATTAATTTCACACTGCTGACGCATTTTTAAAACCAGATTTTTATCCTCAAATTGCAACCACCCCAAACCACTCGCCAGGTGAATTAAACCCATTTTCGCCTCAGTCAAGGCCTCCACAGCCGCAGTAGGTAATACTCCTATTTTGCAGGTAATTGCAGAATCTGTTACCGAATCATCCATTATTTCTTGCAATCTTTGCCATAGAGAGCTTTCATGTTCATTCACATAAATTGTCCCATTTAAACCCAATTTTTCCCCCACTGCCAATAATCGATTTGACTGTTCCTTAACACTTTCACTAATACTTTGAAAACGTGCAATTAATCCCAACCCCTGATTTAAGCCTAACTTAGAAGTTAGTTGAGTGGAGAGCAAATCAGCCTGAGTTGGTGTTAATGCTGAACTGCGGAGAGTATTTGCCGCTTGGGATATAGCTTCTGCTGTACCAGTTAGCACCACGGTACTAGATGTTTCGGCTAGGGGATAAACCCGAAAAGTTACTTGACTAATAATGCCTAATGTGCTGTAAGAACCAGTGAATAACTTCATTAAATCGTAGCCAGCCACATTTTTCACAACGCGCCCTCCAGCCTTGGCAATTTGCCCATCAGCGCGGACAAAAGTAATACCTAGTAACTGGTCACGGACACTACCATAACGTTGCCGTAAGGAACCTGTATCAGCTGTAGCAACAATACCGCCAATAGTCGCTAATTCGGGTCTGCTGGGGTCAAGGGCGATAAATTGACGCGATTTTACTAAAATTGCCTGGAGATGGGAAAACTGCATCCCGGCTTCTACTGTTACTGTTAAATCACCAACGGCGTGTGCAATTAGTTGATTGATGTGTTCTGTACTAACTACGATATCAGCGCTTTGGACTAAACCACCCCAGTTGATTTTACTGCATTTTCCACAGGGAAGGACACGCCAGTTATTACGGTGCGCCTCGGCGATGACGGCTGCTAGTTGTGCTTGGGTGCGGGGATAGACGATACAACTAGGAGGTTTTGCAGATGCGATCATCGCTGGTTGGATCTGTTTTTGCTGGTTGAGTTCCAGGTTTGCCCAAGGATAGATGGCATTTTCTTCGATGATAGATGCAAGAGAAGAGGCGATCGCGTTCATCAGTTTCTTTCTGTAGTCCCTATATCTAATGTACTGGTTAATTTCACCAAGCAAGTATTTACAGGGGTCGCAGAGATAGAAAGAATTTAAGCTGCATCTTCAAAGTATATTACTTGACCGTTATAAGCACTATAGAGATTTTCCTTGGTCAAAACTTGCTGCCTTGAACCTGTAGCGATTAATTCCCGATTTAGTAAAATTAAATTATCAAAGTTGGTGATTGATTCACCCAAGTCGTGGTTAACTACCAAGACAATTTTACCAGCCGCCGCCAGTTCGTGGAAGACTTCAAAAATCACCGTTTGGGTTTTTTGGTCAATACCTACCAATGGTTCATCAAAGCAAAATATGTCTGCTTGCTGTGCCAACGCACGGGCTAAAAATACTCTTTGTTGTTGTCCCCCTGATAATTCTCCAATGGGGCGATCGCAATATTCCCACATTTCCACACGCTTGAGGGCGTTTTTGGTTTCCTGGCGACTGACTGCGGAAAAGCTACGCAACCAACCTGTCTTTTTCACCCGGCCCATCATCACTACATCCCACACTGTCGCCGGGTAAGTCCAGTCAATTTGACTACGTTGGGGAATATAGGCAACTTTCTCTAATTGCTGTGTCAAAGGTTGATTTTGATACAAAACTGTGCCGCTACTCAGAGGAACTAAACCCAGCATGGCTTTCATTAACGTACTTTTTCCTGCCCCATTCGGTCCAAAAATTCCTGTTATCCTGCCTGGTTTGATCATACAGTTAACGTCTCTTAAAGCTTCTGTTGTCCGGTAATGCACCCCGGCATGGGCAATATTAATGCTTGTAGTGGTGGGTGTTAGAGTGTCTTGCATGGGGTAGACAGCATTAGCTTTTAGGGGAAAATTAATAGTTCTCATTTGGGGGAATTTTTAGTAAAAATGAAAAGAATATGAGAATAGTGTAACCTAAATAATGAGAGAAATATGATAACCAGTTTAACAAGTATATGAAAGCAATTACTCAGTCAAAAGCCAGATCCTGCTGGCAAGGGGTAGTGGGAGTTTTGTTAGGGCTTGCTATGGTAGGGTGTAACCAAGTAGACACTAACAGCATCACTACGGAGATAGATGGCCAGCCGCAAGTAGTTGCAACTAGCACCATTATTGCTGATTTGGCGGAACAAGTCGGGGGAGACGAAATTCAGTTAACTAGTATTCTCCAACCAGGAGTTGATCCTCATATTTATGAACCGACACCAGCAGACAGCCGGGTTTTAGAAACAGCCGATTTGATTTTGTATAACGGCTACAACTTAGAACCAGGACTGATTAATTTAATGAATGCGGCTGGTGAGAAGGTGCGGAAAATACCAGTGGGGGAAGTTGTCAAACCCTTACAGCTAGATGGATATGAAGGAAACGTTGTCCCAGATCCTCATGTTTGGGGTAATGCAGAGAATGCGATCGCAATGGTAAATGTTATCCGGGATGAGTTAATTAAATTATCCCCCGCAGATCAAGCACAATTTACCCAAAGAGCGTCACAATTAACTCAGGAATTACAGCAGTTGCATAACTGGATTAATCAACAGATTCAAACTATTCCCGCCGACAAACGCCAACTAGTAACTACTCATGATGCCTTTCAATATTATGGTAGAGCTTATGGTCTTGCGATCGCGGGGACATTAATTGGGATTAGCACAGAAGAACAACCAAGCGCCCAAACAGTAACGCGGTTGGTAGAGTCAATCAAAAAAAATAATGTCCCAGCAATTTTTGCCGAAACTACAATCAACCCAGCTTTAATTACAACTGTTGCTCAAGAAGCAGGTGTAAAATTAGCACCACGTGAACTATATGCTGATTCTATTGGTGTAAAGGGCAGCGATAGTGATTCTTACATTAAAATGATGGAGGCAAACACCCGCACTATTGTAGAAGCCTTGGGGGGCAAATATACGCCATTTCAGCCCACAAATTAATTCTATAGGAATTCGGGAAGGAACAGGGGACAGGGCATCAAGGTATAGGTCGTTTTATATGGCTTACGCCACGCAAGCTATCAAAATTCAAAGAGGAGTCCTAAAAATAAGTTAATAAACCAAATATCCTCAATTTTTCTCAAAAATTGGGGATCTGAACCTCTCGTTGGAGAGCAAATCAAAGGATATTAAAACTTTGCCGAGATTGACTTAGCTGTATGAGGATGCGATCGCCACCACCCTGGGTTAAATAATTTACCACCACTTCAAAGATTTGAGCTATACTCCCAAAGTTATGGACAGTCACACTTTTACCCAGCCAACATCATGCTGAAGAAAGAAGTAGACCGCAAAAACTTTATAGAAGCACAGCCAAAAACCATTGAACGTTGAGCCAAATTAGGCATAATTTAATTTGTAGGAGGGGGAATAAATATAAAAACTAAACTAATGACTAATGACTAAACCAATCGAAATCCGTAACCCCCGAACTGGAAAATTCGACTATGTAATTCTCCCACCACCACCCAGGCTATTAATACACAAATGTAACCGCGCCCGGAGAGCGCAAATTCACTGGCAACAGATAGGTATAGAAGCGAGAATTGATGCTTTACTAGAATGGAAGCAAGCCATATTGCTGCGGCGTGAACAGTTGACAGAAGCATTAATATGTGATACAGGGAGATTATCAACTTCAGTATTAGAAATAGACTCTTTCTTCTCTAGCATTGATCGTTGGTGTAGGTTAGCACCAGAATTACTAGAACCCTCAGCCAAAAATACAGCCATTCCCTTCATCACCCTGCAACAAGCATCAGTACCTTACCCCTTAGTGGGAGTAATTAGCCCGTGGAATTTCCCCCTATTACTGTCTACAATTGATACTATTCCGGCATTATTGGCAGGTTGTGCCGTCATCGTCAAACCCAGTGAAATCGCCCCCCGCTTCGTCGCCCCATTGATTACAGCCCTGAATACAGTCCCAAATTTGCGTGACGTACTAAGTTTTGCCGAGGGTGCAGGTGAAACAGGTGCTACCCTAGTAGAAAATGTAGATTTAGTCTGCTTTACAGGTAGTGTCGCCACAGGCAGAAAAGTCGCAGAAGCCGCAGCTAAAAGATTTATTCCCGCTTTTTTAGAATTAGGGGGAAAAGACCCCGCCATTGTGTTGGAATCAGCAGATTTAGAATTAGCCACCTCAGCAATTTTATGGGGTTCAGTGGTCAATACTGGACAGTCGTGCCTTTCAATTGAGCGAATTTACGTCGCCGAATCAATATTTGAAGAATTTTATCATCAACTAGTAGCCAAAGCCCATCGTTTGCAGTTAGCCCACCCCAGAGTTGACAGTGGAGAAATTGGCCCCATCATCGCCGAAAGACAAGCCGCAATTATTCACGACCATCTTAGAGATGCTATCGAAAAGGGCGCATTAATTCATTGTGGCGGTAAAGTAGAACAATTAGGCGGAGGTTGGTGGTGTCGTCCCACAGTTATCACCCAAGTCAACCATTCCATGAAAGTGATGACAGAAGAAACTTTTGGCCCCATCATGCCAGTGATGCCATTTCCCACAGTAGAGGAAGCGGTATACTTAGCAAATGACTCTATATATGGACTGAGTGCTGCGGTGTTTGCCGAGACGGAAACAGAAGCCTTAGCAGTAGCTGACCAAATCGATGCAGGTACTATTAGTATCAATGATGCCGCTTTGACTGCCATCATATATGAGGGAGAAAAGAATTCCTTTAAATTCTCCGGTCTTGGTGGGTCACGGATGGGGCCAGCATCAATCAAACGCTTCCTGCGAAAAAAAGCATTTTTGATTAAGACTAACTCTAGTAATGACCCTTGGTGGTTTAATAACCAGTGAAGTCTTTTTTATAAATCCCTAGTCAAGCCCACAATACAGGAAATGTCAAATGTCTATCATTAAAGTAGAAATACCCGTGATGGCAAGCCATGAAGGTAAATGGTCTGGTGCTTGTACATTGTCATAACTTTCGTTTCCGTACTTGGCATTGGTTTAACGCACCTTAGTACAAGAACAGCGAATATAATTTTTGCATGAATTATTATTTTTATGGTGTGTGAATTTTAGTGAATGTGCCTTTATTTAAATCCAGGACTTACGCAAAGTTATGAAGAAACGTTCGTGATTATTTCTCATACATTTTGTTATTCATCCCAGAAGCGCTATAATTTAAACTCTCAAACTCATACTTAACAAAGTACAAATATGGCGAAAAGCGACAAAATCAACTTTTCAACTCCTAGTGGATTTCCCGAATTTCTCCCCAGTGAAAAACGCCTAGAAGTATACTTATTAGATAATATTCGTCGAGTCTTTGAAAGCTACGGATTTACACCCATTGAAACCCCCGCAATTGAACGTTTAGAAGTTCTTCAAGCCAAAGGAAATCAAGGGGATAATATCATTTATGGTATTGAGCCTATATTACCACCAAATCGCCAAGCTGAGAAAGAAAAAGCCGGCGAAACAGGTTCAGAAGCTAGAGCCTTAAAATTTGATCAAACTGTGCCTTTAGCAGCTTATATTGCGCGTAATTTGAATGAATTAACTTTTCCCTTTGCACGTTACCAAACGGATGTAGTGTTCCGGGGAGAACGGGCAAAAGATGGGCGTTTTCGCCAATTTCGTCAGTGTGACATTGATGTAGTTGCTCGTCGTGAACTCAGTTTACTGTACGATGCTCAGATGCCGGCAATTATCACCGAAATATTTGAAGCTGTGAATATTGGTGATTTTTTAATTCGGATTAATAATCGTAAAATTCTGACAGGTTTTTTCCAATCTGTGGGAATTGCAGAAAATAAAATTAAATCCTGTATTAGCATTATTGATAATCTGGAGAAAATTGGAGAAGCTAAAGTTAAACAATCTTTAGACACAGAAGGAATTATTCCTGAACAAACTCAAAAAATTATTGATTTCATCAGTATTAACGGCACTATTGACCAAGTGTTAGATAAGCTAAAGCATCTGGCTGAAAATCTCCCAGAAGCGGAACAATTTAATTTAGGTGTAACTGAATTAGCAACTGTAGTTGCAGGTGTGCGTAATTTGGGAGTATCTGAAAAGCGTTTTTGTATTGATTTATCTATTGCACGTGGTCTTGATTATTATACTGGGACAGTATACGAAACAACTTTATTAGGACATGAAGCTTTAGGTAGTATCTGTTCTGGCGGCAGATATGAGGAATTGGTGGGGACATTTTTGGGTGAAAAAATGCCGGGTGTGGGTATTTCTATTGGTTTAACTCGGTTAATTAGTCGCTTGCTTAAAGCTGGTATTCTTAATACCTTATCTGCTACACCAGCGCAGGTAATGGTAGTGAATATGCAAGCAGATTTAATGCCTATTTATTTAAATGTTTCTCAAAATCTGCGGCGGGCTGGACTTAATGTTGTGACTAATTTTGATAAACGTCCATTGGGGAAACAATTTCAACTGGCTGATAAACAAGGAATTCAATTCTGTGTAATTATTGGTTCTGAGGAAGCAGCAGCGCAAAAGTCATCCCTCAAAGATTTAAAATCGGGTGAGCAAATAGAAGTTACGCTAGAAAATTTGGCTGGAGAAATAAAAAATAGACTTGGGTAAATTAATGATTTATTTTTGTCTCACGCAGAGGCGCACCAGGCGCAAAGGAATAAGAAGGAACACGGGTTTAATAAAATACAGAACCTCACCTATAACCTTTCTTCTTAGTAAAAGGGAGATTTTAGCGCAAGTGAAAAGCGTGGTTTTTTACCCAAACCCGCATTTATCAGCGTTATTTTGAAAAGGTGTTTCTGTGCGCGGCTTTACTCATGACTCATGATAGTGAATATTTCACAGCTTTTACCCAGAGAGCTTTTTACACCCTTTCAGACTTTTCAAACATCCTCTAAAACTCTTTATTTTGGGAGATTATTCCATGAAACTACGATTTGTTGCTAATTGTTTAAGAATTGAATTGGAATGGTATGAGCAAATTTTTGCCATTACAACAAACTCGACCATAACGATTCCCTTATCGCATATCACCAATATTACAAATGAATTTCCTAACATTCAGGGTCATGCTATTCGTGCGCCGGGGACTCATATTCCCTTTGTTTTAAAAGCTGGTACTTTTTATACTTGTTTGGGGAAAGAGTTCTGGTACATTAACCAAAACATACAAAATTATCTAGTTTTGACCTTGCAAGATGAGGAATTTGCCAAAATAGTTGTAACTATTGAAGATTCACAAGAGTGGTTTCAACGAATCAGGGAGAAATGTAGCGAAGACAATGTTGGCGAATTCAAATAAAACAGCCGAAAACGGGATAGGATAAAGACTACATCCTCAAGGAGTGTGTGATGATACAAAAAAAGGATAATCAGGATGTCAGAACAGTCAGAAAAAACTTTGAAAGTTGCTGAAAAAGCATTTGACAATTTTAGCCACGGTTTAGCGACAGGTGAATGGCAAGCATTTTTAGATATGCTTACAGAAGATTTTACCTTTTGGTTCCCCATGGGCAAATTTCACGGTTTAAATCAAGGAAAAGACAGGGCTAGAGATTTTTTTCAATATGTCTCGGAATCTTTTAATTCAGGAATTCAATTAACTTCTCTAGACCGAGTTACCAGTAATGAAACAACTGTTGTTTTTGAGTTTCGTGATGAGGGACTATTATTGAATCAGCCTTATAAAAATCGGGTAGCAGTTTCTTTTGATGTGCGTGGTGATAAAATTTATGGCTATCGGGAATATTTTGGTAGTGATGGTAAATCTTTTTAGTAAAGTATGGGGTAAATATAATTCACTACTACACAAGCAAATTCCACATAATCTTTCGGAACGCTACGCGAACAGCAAACCCTAAATAATCATCCAAATACTACTGTTCTATTAGTATATACTAAAACCCGATTTTGTAAATGCAATCTCACGGCTCTTGCTAATACAACTCGTTCTAAATCTTTACCTTTTCTGATTAAATCATCAACTTCATCACGGTGACTGACTCGCACTACATCTTGTTCTATAATTGGCCCAGCATCTAAATCAGCAGTGGCATAATGTGCTGTCGCCCCAATAATTTTAACACCACGTTCAAAGGCTCGGTGATAGGGATTTGCACCTACAAAAGCTGGTAAAAATGAATGATGAATATTAATAATTTTGGGAAATTTTTCAATGAAATCTGCACTGACAATTTGCATATATTTTGCTAAAACTACTAAATCAATTTGATATTGTTGGAGTAATTCTAGTTGTTGTCCTTCTTGTTGAGCTTTGTGATCTTTGGTGATGGGAATATGGTGAAAATCAATGCCAAATTGCTCTGCTACGTTCTGTAAGTTAGCATGATTACTGATTATTAGGGGAATCTCTGCTGCAAATTCTTTGGCGCGTTGTCGCCAAATTAAATCAAATAAACAATGGTCTTGCCTACTTACCCAAATGGCAATCCGTGGTATAGTGTCAGAAAAGTGCAGTTGCCATGTAGCATCTAAAGGTTGCGCGATCGCATTAAATGCAGGGGCAATAAATTCTCGTGGTAAATTAAACCCATTTAACTGCCATTCAATCCGGGTGAGAAATAATCCAGCCGCAAAATCTGTATGCTGGTCGGCATGGATAATATTACCGCCATTAGCATAGATGAAATTGGCAAATTTTGCAACTAATCCTCTGCGGTCAGGGCAGGAAATAAGCAACGTGGCGGTAGGATTGGTCATGTAACCTGAGTTAAATTTTAATTATTGCTGGTTTCGTTTTCTGGAGTTGTTCGATCCTCACTTGTATCTTTAGGTTGTTTCCATTCTGAAAGTTCCCGATTGACGGCATTTTGAAAATCTGTAGATACTAGCAGAATATTTACATTACCATTTTTTGGGGTTGCAGAATCGGTTTTAGCATATAAAAAGCTCCGATTAAAGTCAGGTTTCCCCAAAATTAGCTGATAATTTTTTTGATTTTTGAGGTTAATATTAATCGTGGCTAGTGGTTCATTGAAACCAAATTCCTCTAATTGATTAGCTGGAGTTGATAAAGTGCGATCGCTTTGACCTTGAACTAACAAATTCGTTAAATAAGCAACTATAGCATCATTTGCTGGTTCTGATGTCGGCGATGTTAGCAACCACTGGAAATTTTCGGTTTCAATGTTACGTTTTAAATTCAGAGTAATATCTTTTGTTCTGACGCTTAAAGATTGTATATCCTCTTCTTTAAAAGAAAAAATTCGTTGTTTCTGTGTTTTGATTTCTTCTCGCTGAGGTTCACCTTTTATTTCATAGAAATAAACAAAACCACTCAAACCCAACGCTAACAAGATTAAAATTAAAGTTGTTTTTTGTAATTTCATATTTAATATATCCCAAATTAAATGAAAAGTAAAAAGTGGAAAATTTTGCTTTTCATTCTTGAATTAAGCCGTCGCCAATAATTAAAGGTTTGTAGTAAGGGCTAAAGCCCTTACTGCGGGCTAAGTTACAACATTTTCACATTTCTTCACATAGTTAGGTTTATTCTCACCAACTTACTTATCTCCGTTTCCACCAAATAATAGCCGCAGCTATTAACCCCATTACAGGTAGTAATAACAAAGACGACAAGGTTAAAAGATTAGCTTGTTCGATGTTCAAATTAATGCGCCGATTTCTAGGTTCTTTGGGGCGAATTGAAAGGGGTTGCTGGTCTTGTTGACTCAACCAAGTAACTGAGTTTAGAAATACATCACCATTAAGTTGCTGTTCAAATAAGCCATCGGTGATGAAATCCGAATCTCCGATTACTACTAACCGTGATTCAATCGTAGGTTCTGCGGGCTTTTCTGCGGTTGGAGATGTGGGGGTAGTTTCCTCTGTAGGGGTGGGTGAAGCTTCGGGAGTTGGTGTAGGGGTGGGTGAAGTTTCGGGAGTTGGTGTAGGGGTGGGTGAAGCTTCGGGAGTTGGTGTGGGTGAAGCTTCGGGAGTTGGTGTGGGTGAAGCTTCGGGAGTTGGTGTGGGTGAAGCTTTGGGAGTTGGCGTGGGTGAAACTTCGGGAGTTGGTGTGGGTGAAACTTCGGGAGTTGGTTGAGTTTTTGCTGGGATTGTTTTCGTCAAAGCCACACCCAAAGTCAGAGGCCCTGGAATATCCGTTTCCGGGTCAAACTCTAATTTTTCGCTTTGCTGGTCGCTTTCACCCCAACTTTCAGGATAGGCTTTGGTTTGCAGTAAAGTGGTAGATTCGATTCCAGCTATGGGAGTAATTTCTAAAGGTCTTGCTAATCGATAAAAAGAAATGCCATTACCAAAATCTTTTGTAATGGGATGCTGCCCGTAATTTGTAACAATAGGAACAGCCGGGCCAAGTCCCACACCAGCCCCAGAAACATCCACAGCTAAACGATTATCTAAATTAACACCCCACTCTTGCAACAAGCTGTTGAGATTGGTTTCAGTATTGGGGTCAATCATTAATAGTGCATTACCACCACGATTGAGATAATTTTGTAAGGCTTTCACCTCGTTATCAAATAATTCTCGTTTCGGCCCAGCAACAACAACAACATCTGCATCTTCTGGAACTTGAGATTTTTCTACTAAATTTAATGGGGATGCAATGTAATTTATATCACTTAATCCTTGAATTGCTTGCGAAATTCCCCCCTGACCAGATGTTATCGCTTGTTCGCCATGACCTTGAAGAAAGTAAACAGCAGTTGTGGTTGTACTACTAATTTGTTGCAAACGATTTGTGAGTCTAATTTCTGACAAACGTTCGTTGACGTTTAACGTTTGCACTAATTGGCGATTATCTCCAGATTCTAAATAAACTTCCCCATAATCTTTAACACCAAACTTGTTTGCTAGGGTCGGTCTAGCTTGAGGGTCAATATACTCAAATTGGAAATTTGAACTTTGTCGTCGATAGTTTTCTAGTAATTCCCTATCTTGGGGATTCCTATTCACATCAAATATCCATACTTTAACTGGTTGCGGTAAGCTACGCACTAAGGTTTGAGATTGAGGGGCTAGAGTAAATAATTGGGGTTCTGTTAAGTCTTTCCGCAAGTTGTAGCGAGTTCCCAAAAAGTTAACTAACCCTAAAATCACAAATACAGCCACAATAGTAATTAAGGCATTAGTACTAACTTGAGTAGAACGACGATTCCACCATTGATTTTTTTGGCTTTGCAATACTACCCAGATTCCACTAATTACAGTTCCAGCAATGAGAAATACGAAGGGAATAATTCCCCAGTTCCCCGAAACTAATCCAGATGTTAAGCCCACAGCTAATAAAAATGGGCCTAGCCAAAATAAATATTTTCCCAGTTTCTTTTCTTTGATAATCTTCATGTTATTTGCCATTACTCATTAGTCAATTAACTACTAACTACCGCCGTTGAAAACGCAGCGCATCAATTGACTGGGCTGTGAGAAAGATACCTAAAAAAATGTAACTGGTAAATAAAATCAAGGCGCTGGTATCAAAAATACCTTGAATGAGAGTATTGTAATGTTTTAACAATGAGAAATGACCTAAGATTTCTCCTACTGGCCCACCGATACTTTTAGCAATCACATCTACAAACAATAATAATAAAACCAGGGCGAAGGTGAGGACAGCAGACAAAATTGTGCTGTCGGTGAGAGAGGACACAAACATTCCTAATGATAAAATTGCGGCTGCTAACAAGATTAAGCCCAAATGCCCCAGTAAGGGAATTGTCGGCGACATGGGAGGATTTGATGCACTGATGGCGATCGCCTGAAATCCAAACAACGGTACAATCAGTGTAGTAAAAAATGTCAGCACCCCTAATAATTTACCTATAGCTACTGCCCAGTTAGTGACTGGTGAGGTGGCTAAAAGTTCCAAAGTCCCACGCTTGCGTTCTTCAGCATACAGCCCCATTGAAAGAATTGGTAAAATAAATAACAATAGCCAACCCATGCGATCCAAAAATGCCCGGACAAATTCATAGGGGACATCTATGGGCGGTATTGGTATACCTAGTTGTTGTCCTTGTGAATCTAATTGTGCCACTGCGAGCAGAATTCCATCTGGCCCTAGTAAAATTGTGACAAAGAATAAGCCGCCGATGAACCAAAATATGCTGGCGATCGCATAAGCTAAGGGCGAGATAAAATAACTCTGTAACTCTCGGCGATAAATGGCAATAATATTACTTAGAACTATACCCATTTATGCTGTTTCTCCTTCGGTGGTTTCTGAATTTGCAACGACATCTAAATTCTTTTCTTCG
>NZ_JAYGHH010000055.1:12559-22972 GCF_034931045.1 Nodularia sp. UHCC 0506 | reverse complement strand
GATAATGGCCACCCGGCTACAAGTCATACTCACCTCTGGGAGAATGTGAGTAGACAAAATAATAGTATGAGTCCCAGCCAAGCTTTTAATTAAATTGCGAACCTCAATAATTTGCCGGGGGTCAAGTCCGACGGTGGGTTCATCTAAAATAATGGCTGGGGGGTCATGGACAATGGCTTGAGCAATGCCGACTCTTTGGCGATATCCTTTGGATAGTTTGCGGATAATGACTTTACGCTTATCTTCCAAGTTGCAGCGTGTAATGGCGGCTGTTACCTTTTCGGTGCGATCGCCTGCGGAAATGCCCTTAATTCGGGCGACAAAATGTAAAAACCCCTCCACCGTCATTTCTGGATATAACGGGGGTGTCTCTGGCAAATAACCAATGCGTTGGCGGACTGCGAGAGAATCATCATTAACATCAAAACCAGCAATTCTCGCTTTTCCCTCTGTCGCTGGGAGATAACCGGCTAAAATTCGCATGGTTGTAGTTTTACCAGCCCCATTCGGCCCTAAAAACCCTAAAATTTCCCCAGGTTCGACGCTAAATGTTACATCATTAATAGCTGGGGTAGAACCATAGGTTTTACTGAGATGTTCTACTTCAATCATCTTGATTAGGCGATCGCTCAGATATACAATATCCAATAATCTTAGACCACCTGGTGAATTATCCTCATTGCATTCAAACTATGCAACGTCTCTACAAGGGTTCACCGAAGAAACATATTGCCAAAAAAAGCACAAAAAAAGGTTTGATCACTAACAGAGATAAACCATGATCCAGCAGTTCTGTATGCTTAATAGATAATTAAAATCCGTTCCTGACTGGCAAGAACGGTTAAGACAGGCGCTACCTGAATTTATAAAAAATTGAAAGGGATAAATAACAATTTATTTACCCCCATCTTCAAAATCTGCTAATGCGTAAGCAAACTCACTAAAAGCTGTTTTAATTAAAACTTCTTTCATGCTTCTTTCCAGCCGGGAGTTGCGGATGAGTTCTGCTAACTCTATAAACAGTACAGAAAACATATAACGGTCTTGGCGGTCAACTTGTTTTAAGCCAGAGAAGATAAAATTATAAAGTTCAGTCTGTCTGGCTTTAGTCTGTTCGTCCCATATCTGAAAACCAAGTCGGAAAGTTTTTAAGCGGATCTCATTACTGTTGTAGGACGTATCTTTGTAGCGAATTGATACGCGCTGAGGTATGTCCATAATTTTTTAGAAATGGAGGGGTTTGATATAAAATCTTATTCATCTATTTCTTGGTTAATCCGGATAAAAACTATTAATATTTGGTTCTATCGTATTTGTTATGTTATGTTAGCATTCTGCCAAAGGGAACTGCCAGAACTGTTTTGCCAAATCCAATTTATCATATTTTGTAGAATGGCTATCCTGCCTGTTATTGGTGATTAGCAGGCAAGATGCCAGCACCACGAGAATTTGAGGATATCTTTTATTTCTCAGTCCCTGACGGAGTTTGCAGGGTTGGCTAACTTCTAATTAACCCCCATCAAAATTAAAAATCATCGTCAAATCCGCCATCAAATCCGCCACCTCTGCGGTCACGGAAATAAGAACCACAACGGGGAATGATCACACGTCGAGGACAACGCCTTCTGCCTCCACAGAGAAGCTGTTGTTCTTCTGTAGATAGTTCGACAAGCAACTCAGGTTGGATAGTTTGTGCTGACATAATTTTTTACCTCACTTACAACATTAGACGATCTGTTTGTAGCAGTGCTTGCGCGATCGCCTAATCATCTAACTATAAGTATTGGTTATTAGTAATTCACAATCCATAAGGTATAACCTATACTCTACCTGGGGTGGGGTAAATTTTTCAACGCAGAGTGGCGCTAAGGTAACGCAGAGTTACGCAGAGTGTTATCTTAGTTACGTTAATCTTTGCGCCCTAACATATTTTGTTTCTTTTAACTACTGGCAAACACTTTGAGCATTGGCTTTAGTAACAGAAAAGGCATCAAATTCGCCTCCATCAAACTCGCCAGTTACGCTTACTTGATCGCCAGCCGATATGTGTCGGGCAGTATTATCTCCACAAATATCATAAGTATCAACTTTGATGGAACGACCATTAGTGTTTAAGCGAAATCCATCTTCCCAAACTCGCTGAACTCTACCAGAAAAGGAATTACCTTGATTTTGAGCAATTGCGGGTACAGATGCCAGAATGACAACGCCAATAAATAGGAATCTTGTGGCAATTAATTTCATGATTTAATTTCTTAATTTTGAGAATTATTAAGAATATGTTATCAAATTCAACTAGATGTCACAATAACCAGTTTCTATCATTGGCATCAGCAGAAATCTATCGGCATGGCCAGCAAAAAGTGTTTTCTCAAAACGGTTGATTGACAGTGGTAGCTTACAAGTTGAGGGATGCTCCTACAGTTTATGCTTTGGAGGGTAGTATTGCGATCGCTGGAGCTTTAGTGCAATGGTTGCGTGACAACTTACTGAAGGATGGTTCACTGTAACTTGTCCACTCTTGCCAGAATTGATCACCGAAGGCGATTCTATAGATGAGTTTTTAGCTAATGTTCAATATGCTTTGGAAGCTGTTATGGAAATGTATGAAGATTTAGGTAAACAACTTCCAGAAGTTTTTGTCACTCGCTTGGAGGTAGCGATTGGGTAAGCTACGAGTGTTATCAGGTCGAGAAATCTGCCAAATTATAGCAGCACATGGCTTTGTAGAAGTGCGGCAACGTTGAATGCTATAATTAAGCAAGTGTAATTTATTTTTCCTATTAAAATATGGAAACAATTGCAATTCAAGTTGATGCTGAAGTAGCTAAAGCTTATCAAGAAGCAGAACCACAAAAACAGCAAAAAATTCAGACTATTGTTAACGAGTTGCTCAAATTAATTATTCAAAATAAATCCCTAGATGACATTATTGAAGAAATGCAGGAACAAGCCAAAGACCGGGGATTGACTCAAGAAATTTTAAATGAAATTCTTCATAATGGATGAATTACGGTTTGTTATTGATACAAACATTTTAGTTAGTGCCATCTTGATTAAGTCATCTATTCCAGATGTGGCATTTAAAAAAGCCAAAAGCTTAGGAATAATTTTATTTTCAAATGCGACTTTTCAAGAAATACAAGAAATTCTCAATCGCTCAAAATTCGATAAATATATTTCTATGAGTATTCGTACTCAATTTTTAGCTAAATTCAAATTTGAATCAGAAGAAATTGACATAAATCAGATAATTAAAGAGTGTAGAGATCCAAAAGATGACAAATTTCTTGAGGTTGCTATTAATGGTAATGCAACTCATATCATTACAGGAGATAAAGATTTATTAGAACTTCATCCCTTTAGAGGAGTTGATATTATTACAGCAACGCAATTTTTAGAAATTTTTTCAGATTGATACATCTGTCAACGTGCATTTACTTCGGCTTGCACTTATGCTAACAGATGTTTAGCCACTTCTGGCTTGCTTTTAGTCAACATTGTGAAGCGATTTTCTTAATACATCGATTTTTATACTGATTGGGTAGGCGATATCCCATATCTAATTGCCCAGGCGTTATAATTGTTTTGATGTCTATTTATGGAAAAATAACCATGAGTTTAGTCATTTCTGATGAAATTGTGCAAGCAAGTGGATTATCAGAACAAGAATTAATGCTAGAATTGATTATCCTTTTATTCCAAAAAAATAATATTAGTATTGGTAAAGCATCTCAACTTGCTCAAATGCCTTTATTGCAATTTCAAACTGAATTAGCACAGAGAAATATTACTATTCATTATGATGAAAGTGACTTGGAAGTTGATTTACTGTTGGAGAATCATGAATGATTATAGGTAATAAATCAGAACCCATTACCCATTAAATATTACCTTTTTGCTAAATATTGATACATCTGCCAACGGGCGTTAACTTCGGCTTGCGCTTGTTCTAAGAGATGTTTAGCAACTTCTGGCTTACTCTTAGTCAACATCTTGAAGCGATTTTCTTGATACATCGATTGTTCTACTGATTGCGTAGGCGATCGCATATCCAATTGCAACGGATTTTTACCTTGATTTTGCAACTCTGGATTATGGCGATACAACAACCAACGTCCTGATTCTACCAGAGATTGTTGATGTTTCATCCCTGTAGTCATGTTGATACCGTGAGCTATGCAATGGCTGTAAGCAATAATCAATGATGGTCCATCAAAAGCCTCTGCTTCCAAAAATGCCTTTAGGGTATGTTCATCTTTTGCACCCAAGGCTACACTCGCTACATAAACATTACCGTAGGTCATGGCAATTAAGCCTAAATCTTTTTTGGGTGCGGGTTTACCACTAGCAGCAAATTTTGCTACTGCTGCTTTGGGTGTGGCTTTGGATGATTGACCCCCAGTATTAGAATATACTTCTGTATCCATGACTAAAATATTCACATTGCGACCACTGGCTATTACATGGTCAATACCGCCAAAGTCAATATCATACGCCCAGCCGTCACCACCGACAATCCAGACGCTTTTTTTCACTAAATAATCAGCAATCGATTTTAAATTTTGGATTTTGGATTTTAGATTGGGTTCAGGAGTGAGTATTTTATGTAACTGTTGTTTGAGTAGTTCTATTCTTTCCCGTTGTTCCCAGATATCAGCTTCCGATTTTTGTTCAGCAGTCAGGATAGAAGAGACGAGTTTTTCATCTAGTTGACTTCCTAATGTTTGCAATAATTCCGCCGCAAATTCAGCTTTTTTATCCAGCGATAAACGATAGCCAAAACCAAATTCGGCGTTATCTTCAAATAAACTATTTGACCATGCGGGGCCTCTTCCTTCGGTGTTGGTTGTCCAAGGGGTGGTGGGGAGGTTTCCGCCGTAAATTGAAGAACAACCGGTAGCATTGGCAATAACAGAGCGATCGCCAAACAATTGTGTTAATAATTTTAAATAAGGTGTTTCTCCACAACCTGCACAAGCACCGGAAAATTCAAATAAAGGTTCTTGCAGTTGTTGTTGGCGAATTTGGTTGAGTTTTAACCGTCTGCGGTCAGGATTGGGTAAACTCAAGAAGAAATCCCAGTTTTGGCGTTCTTGTTCCCGCAAGGGTAGCTGCTGCGCCATGTTAATCGCTTTCTGCAATGGCTGAGATTTATTCTTCGCTGGGCAAATATCTACACAAATGGCGCATCCTGTACAATCTTCTGGGGCGACTTGAATCGTAAATTTTTGATTGCTAAAACTCTTGTCTTTAGCATCAACGAATTTAAAGCTACTGGGTGCATTGATTAACTCATCGGGTTGATAAGCCTTAGCGCGGATAGCAGCATGGGGACAAACCATGACGCACTTACCACACTGAACGCAGACATCAGGTTCCCATACAGGTATTTCTTCGGCAACATTACGTTTTTCCCATTTCGCTGTCCCTGTGGGAAATGTCCCATCTGCGGGTAATGCACTGACTGGTAAATCATCACCATGCCACACCATAATTTCACTGAGGACATCCCGCACAAATTCCGGCGCACCATCTAATAGTTGTGACTTTTGACTTTTGACTTTTGACTTTTGACTTGTTTGGGGGATGTCTACTTTATGCAAATTGGTGAGGGTGTTGTCTACTGCTTGCAAGTTTTTTTGGACAACTTCTGCACCTTTTTTACCGTAAGTCTTTTCGATAGCTTTTTTAATTTTGGTTATTGCTTCTGCTTGGGGTAAAACACCTGCTAACGCAAAAAAGCACACTTGCATAATGGTGTTAATTCTGCCGCCCATACCACTTTCACGGGCGACTTGGTTAGCATTAATGATGTATAATTTTAGGTGTTTATCAATAATTTGCTGTTGTACTTTTGGCGGTAAATTTTCCCAGACGCTATCAGCATCATAAGGACTATTTACTAATAAAATTGCGCCAGAAATCGCATCTTTCAAAATATCTATGCGTTCTAGAAAACCCCAGTGATGACAACCAATAAAATTCGCTTTGTCTATGAGATAAGTTGACCGAATTGGCTGGGGGCCAAAGCGCAGGTGAGAAACTGTCATTGAACCGGATTTTTTGGAGTCGTAGACAAAATAACCCTGGGCGTAGTTGTCGGTTTCTTCTCCAATAATTTTGATAGAGTTCTTATTAGCACCCACTGTCCCATCAGAACCTAAGCCATAAAACATTGCCCTAACAACGTTATCTGCTTCGGTGGAAAAGTTGGGGTCAAAGCCAAGGGATGTGTAAGTAATGTCGTCATTAATACCCACAGTAAAGTGATTTCGCGGTTGTGTTTGGGCAAGGTGATCAAAGATGCCTTTTACCATCGCTGGGGTGAATTCTTTGGAGGAAAGACCATAACGCCCACCAACAACTTTAGGAGTGCTGAGTGCTGAGTTAGAATGCGTTTGTCCTACTTCCCAGGCTTCATGGATAGCAGCGACTACATCTAAATATAAGGGTTCGCCGGCGCTTCCTGGTTCTTTGGTGCGGTCAAGGACTGCGATCGCCTGTACACTGTTTGGTAAGACTGCAATAAATCTTTCTACATCAAAGGGGCGATAGAGTCGCACTTTCACCACTCCCACCTTTTCCCCTTGGCTGTTGAGATAATCGACTGTTTCATGGACTGTCTCACAACCAGAACCCATGAGAATAATTACTCGTTCCGCATCACTCGCGCCGTGATATTCATAGATTTGATAATGTCTCCCTGTAAGTTTCCCAAATTCATCCATCAAGCGTTGGACGATGGTGGGAGTGGCGTTGTAGTAGGGGTTTGCAGCTTCACGGGATTGGAAGTAAACATCAGGGTTTTGGGCTGTTCCTCGCAATAGGGGATGGTCTGGGGTGAGGGCGCGATCGCGATGAGCTAAAATTAGATTTTCGTTAATAAGCGATCGCAATTGCTCATCTGACAATAACTTGATTTTTTGGACTTCATGTGATGTGCGGAAACCATCAAAGAAGTGCATAAATGATATACGTGTTTCTAGGGTTGCTGCTTGGGAAATCAGGGCAAAATCATGGCTTTCCTGCACTGAAGCAGAACACAGCAAGGCGAACCCTGTAGCACGGGATGCCATGACATCACTATGATCACCGAAAATTGATAAGGCGTGAGTAGCGAGGGAACGGGCGGCGACATGAATCACAGCGCTAGTTAGTTCACCGGCGATTTTGTAAAGGTTGGGTATCATTAATAATAACCCCTGGGACGCTGTGAAGGTGGTACTCAGGGAACCGGTTTGTAATGCGCCATGTACCGCAGCAGCAGCGCCGCCTTCACTTTGCATCTGCACGACGCTGGGTATAGTATTCCACAAGTTGGGCTGGTTTGCGGCTGACCAAGTATCTGCCCATTCACCCATTGCGGAGGAGGGAGTGATAGGATATATGGCAATTACTTCGTTTAATTTGTAAGCAACACGGGCAACAGCTTCATTCCCGTCAATGGTTGCAAAGGTTTGGTTCATGTTTTTTGGGTCTTTGTTTGTGGCGGTCGCTTGGTTGCAATAAAATTAAATATATTAATTAGTAGGCAGTTTTTATATATTATGTCTGAGAGATTTTTCTATCTATTTAATATTAGTTATGTACTCAGGATTTCTCACCTTTGGTTGATGCGGGTTTGAGGTGTTTTTTCCTGGTTTATGGGGTGGGGGGATGAGTGTTTTTTAAATGCAGAGGTTCGCTAAGGTAAACGCAAAGATACGCAAAGAGGTTATAATATATTTCTTGGTGTTTGGTAGTTTTGGAAAAGTAGCGATCGCTCTCCATTCTCCACAAGCACAGAAAAGCGATCGCTTCCACATTCTACATACATAAGGGCGATTGCCTTTGGTACTGCGTTCTGCACAATCTCACTTATTTATAAACATGAAAATTTTAATCTAAATTTATTTGCTGTGGTTCTGTTACTATTGCTAATCCTGCTAAAATTTGTCTAATTCTTTCTTGAGATAGTTTACCGATTTTTTCATTTAATAAAGCTTTATCTACCGTAAAAATTTGCGATACATTTACCACACTTTGCCGATCAATATTCGCTTCTCCTAACTCTAGTAAAACATTACCTATTGCCTTAGCTCGTCTCAAATTAGAAGTTAATGCACAAACTATTACGGTTTTGATTTGAGAACTGTTGAGCAAATCATTTTGGATCACCACATAAGGACGGATATAAGCTGGTTCTGAGCCTATTGGTTCTCCCAAATCAATCCAATAAATATCACCTTGCTTAATTACCATTCTTTTTCTTTTAATTGTCCTTGATGGTGTCGCATTGCTGCTAACATAATTTCTTCTGATTCATCTAGTCCATCTGCATAAGCTTCATTCACACTTTCTACTAATTGGCGATCTTTTTTACGACGCAAAAATTCTTCCATTGCTAGAGCAAATAATTTACTGCGAGGGATTTTCATTGTATTGGCTAAAGCGGTTACTTCTTCATACAGTGATTCTTCAATTGAAATAGCTGTTTTGATGCTTGTCATTAAGTTATACTTTTTTTCTGACTGAGGGTATAACCTAATTTTACTTGATCTCTATCATTTACACCACACATCCCAAAAATGTCAGGGTAAAGTGTACACCGTAACTCTACATACAGAAGTGCGATTCCTACCGAGCGCTTTGATATCGTACCTTCCCAAATTCTTAAACAGTGAACTAACAAAGGGTTTACTATGCCAAAAAATATAGAGACGTTGTATGCAACGTCTCTACAAAGCTTAAATCAGATGTATATTAAATTCGGTCGATGTTTAATGATGATGATGGTGATGGTGATTTGCCGCCAACTGGGGATTAACCGCCATAGCTTCTTGATTCATCAACTCAGCAATATGAGCATTTGCCCATTCAGCCGCCATTTCCAAAAATTCTGGCTTGTCGTTAACACAGGCCATCTGGACATAACTCACATCGGGATGCTTTTTCGCCAAAGCATGAATGATGTGGTGTACATCTAATAAAGTTTCGTGGTTTTCTGTTGCAAAGCCAATGGGCATAAAGATGATGGCTTTTGCACCCAATTGAATCAAGTTACTAGCAGCTTGCTCCGCATTTGGCAATGTCCATTCAATTAAAGGGGTGTCATGGTTGAGCCAACCCACAGAAATTAAAGGATAGCGGTTAATTAACTTATCCCGGACTAAATCATATAGTGCCTGACTTTCGGTAATTCCAGAGGTGAATCCTTTGGCTTTGTGGGGACAGCCATGATTCATTAAGACTATGCCAATTTGAGAAGGGAGGTATGCTGCACCTATTTCGGCGCTAATCTTTTCTTCAACGAGATTAGCCATTAAATCAATGTAGGCTGGTTCGTTATAGAACGAGGGGATGTAACGCTGTGCTTTTACCCAATGTTCTTCTCCATCAGGAATATTCGCTAAGGCATTATTAACTTGCTCAACGGCAATTCCACTGGTAAAGATGGAATCGACCACCAATAAGGGGTAAATCAGGATTTTGTCGAAGCCTTGGTTTTGAATTTCTGCGAGAACTTGATCAGGTAGGTAGGGCGCACAGAAGTTAAAGGCTTTGAAAACTTGGATACTATCGCCCCACTTGGCTTGCAAATTCTTTTCAATACCAGCCCGTTGCTGTTCAAAGATGGCATTGTGTGGGGAAATAAAATCATGGTGGGTGTGTCCCCATTCGTGGCGGTCAAATAACGCTAATAGCTTTGCCAAAGGGGGATAAATCCAGGTTGGTACTGGTGCGAATTTTGCAGTCAGTAGATTTAAAGCCTGTTCGTTATAGTTAGCAAAATCTTCATAACTTTCGACTTCACCGTAGCCCATGAGTAAGACAGCTACTCGGTCTTTACCTGATAATGGCTCGTGGGTGTGTTGCTGTTTTTCTGGGGTGGCAACCACAATGATTTCCTCAATATAAATCCATATAAACCAGAGTTGAGAGCCAATTAAGTTAGGGAATAACTTTATTGCTCTGCTAACTCGTAGTTTATTATCCCATCCAGGGGGATAGGGTAGTTACGAAATTAACAATAATATATCAAAAGGCATACTGGGGTTATTACTAGCTACTGAGTATTGGAAAATATATGTTTTGGCAATCTATTTTTCATATCTTATTTGTGTTTATGGGCAATTTTCATATATCCTATAAGGCAGGGTTGAGTAATTGAGTAAATTTATGTTAGGACTCTGTTTACTTTGAATTACTGACAATAAAGTATGATTAAATACAGAAATAGTAAAAAATAACTGAAAAACTGTTAGTACCTAAGATGAATGAGTATAATCATTTGCCCTGGAATTCATGAGCCAGCGCTAACTGAAAACTTCATATCACAATGCTTCTATTCAGCGTCTGATAGCTTAAGTGTAAAAAACAGGGGCAAAATCCTAATTTTTCCCGGACAGAGTTTATTGACTTTATCATCAC
>NZ_JAYGHH010000055.1:0-12534 GCF_034931045.1 Nodularia sp. UHCC 0506 | reverse complement strand
CATATTTTGCAGTTTTTGAGCGATCGCTTGCAAAATGATCTAAAATCGCCAGTGGTCTTCATTAGCTTTAGTGCTGGTGTAGTCGGCGCAATTGGAGCAGCCTGTTCCTGGCAACTCTTAGGAGGTAATATCAAAGCCTTTATTGCTATAGATGGCTGGGGAGTACCTCTGGCGGGAAACTTTCCGATTCATCGCCTGAGTCATGATTATTTTACTCATTGGAGTTCTTCGGTCTTAGGAGGTGGGCATAATAATTTTTATGCAGAACCACCAGTTGACCATTTATCGATATGGCGATCGCCCCAAACAGTCAAAGGTTGGTGGGTAGATCCATCCCAGGAAGTTTCTCACCCTCCAGTTCGCCTGACTGTAACCGAATTCTTACATTTACTACTAAAACATTATGAACAAATTTAATCAGGAAAACAGCATTAGTCAGCAGAAGTGAAGATTAAACAATTTCAAATTAAACAATTCCAAATCATGAACATTACGAGATGAAAAGGATCAGAGAAAATATTAGCTTCCTTACTCCCTCACTCCTGTACGGGCGGGTTTATGAAAAATTTCGACGGCTCACAGACTCTTTGCTTAAACTCGCCCCTACCCATTCCTCATTCCCCAGTATTTAAATGTTTCCAACTGAACCAGCTGCTGTCAATAACGGATTTAGCGCCCTGCTAAAAAATCGTGGCTTTATGCTCCTGTGGATTGGGCAGATATTGTCCCAGTTGGGAGATAAAATCTTCTTTGTCTTAATGGTTGCTCTGCTGGAGAATTACCAACCACCTCCAGGTTTAGCCCAAAACTCCATGTACTCAATTTTGATGCTGGCTTTCACATTACCGGCAATTTTGTTCGGTTCTGCGGGTGGTATATTTGTAGACCGCTTTTCTAAAAAGTTCATTTTAGTAGGTGCTAATGTATTGCAGACATTATTAATGCTGCTCATAGCATTTTTACCAAGAGAGTTTTTTATTCTCTTGATATTGACCTTTGCAATCTCCACCTTGGCACAGTTTTTTGCTCCAGCAGAGCAAGCTGCTATCCCTGTGTTGGTACGAAAAGAGAATTTTATGGCAGCCAATGCACTGTATAGCAGCACCATGATGGGAGCTTTAATTATTGGTTTTGCCATTGGAGAGCCAATATTGAGTTTAGCGAAAAATTGGTTAGGAGCAGGCTATGGTCAAGAAGTTGTGGTTGGTGGACTATACTTATTATCTGCATTAGCCGTACAACCAATTAACTTCGGAACTGCTAACAAATTATCTAGCGAAAACTCTTGTCCAGGAATTAATCCTTGGGTTGACTTTAAAGCAGGTTTGCGCTATCTAACTAAAAATCATTTGATATTAAATGCCATGCTGCAACTCACAACTTTATATTGTGTATTTGCCGCCTTAATGGTGTTGACGATTAGATTAGCTGCCGAATTTGGTTTGAAAGAAAAACAATTTGGCTTTTTCTTAGCCGCAGCTGGAGTAGGTATGGTATTTGGCGCAGCAATTTTGGGTCATTGGGGTCATAAATTGCATCACAAACCCTTACCCTTAATTGGATTTTTGATTATGTCTCTGGTTTTAGGGGTGTTCACTTTCACCCATAATCTAGTTCTAGCTTTAGGATTAAGTGCCTTTTTGGGCATAGGTGCGGCTTTAATTGGTGTACCGATGCAAACTTTAATTCAGCAGCGCACACCACCTACCATGCACGGAAAAGTATTTGGCTTTCAAAATCATATCGTCAATATTGCCTTATCTGCACCCTTAGCAATTACTGGACCTTTAACTGATGTTCTCGGCTTACGAACTGTTTTGGTAGGAATGAGTATAGTCGTAGCAACTGTTGGTATTTGGGCTTGGAAAAACACTCGTGGAGTTCTCCAAGACGTAATTTAGCCAGAATGATTAGCGTTGCTGAATTTTTTTGAACTCTTATACAGATGCATTTTAGTTACTTTATCTTACCTTTTTTGGGTAAATCTTTAATATATGGGCAAGGGAGCAGCGCTCTGGCTTTGCACCCTTCTTGTCGTCCGTTATCCGATAATTTTCTGACAAATCACTGAATTAACCCCAAGAATCCCTAATTTGCTTGGGGTTAAGTTTCTACTTATTGGCTAACCATGCCTCCAAATCCAACAAAGTGTTAAAGTCCAATAAAGCCTCACCCAGAGTTTCCAATTGTTCCAAAGTCAGAGTTTCAAATTGTTTACGCATCCCTGGGGGTAATTCTCCCAGTTTGCGAGTGAGTTGACGCAAAACCAGATTTCGTTCTCGTTGTTCCCCTCGCTGTTCGCCTTCTTCGAGAATTTCTTGGTAAATTACTGACTCGCGCATCATACCCTCCCGAAATAATCTTCTAATCAAATCCTTCTTAAATTTTAACCCTGCTAAGATTTGGGTGTAGGCGGAAATTTCCGGTCGTTGTGTTGTCTCTACTTGGTTGACTCGCTGCACAATTTTTTCTAGCAAGACTGGGGGTTGATTGGTGGCTGTTAATGGTGCTAGGGGTAATAAGGCCGAGTCTTGAAGAAACGGTTCGGGGTTTTCCTCCCACATCTTAATTACCCGATATTCGTGTCTTGTGTTTTCTACTGTAAAGGCTGTAGCAATTTCACTGTCATCTTTGGGGGGAAGTAGTAAAACTACCACTTGTGTGATTGGTAAACGATATAACCGATACAACCGCACCCAATAATCGAGCATTCGCAGAGGTAGGGGTGGTGTGGATTCCAATTTGGTTTGAAATTCTAAATGGAGAATCCTGCCTTCTAGTTGTAAAAAGGTGACGTAATCGGCGCGGATGGGTTCAATACTCAATTCGGTTTTTAGGACTGTAGCACCTGTTTGCGGTGTGCCTAATACCCAACTGGCGAATGTTTCTGGATGTTTTTCTGATAGCAGTTTGCAGAGATTGTCGAAGGACATTGATGATACATGGCTATTTCATTAAGCATTATTATTATCTCGTAGGGCTGAGTGCGATGGGCGTTCGCGTAGCGTGTCCGCAGGACTCAGCCCCGCCTTCGGCGATCGCAATTCCACCATACTAAACTTTCCATGTCCGAGATTGTTGCTGCGCCTGCCAAAGTTGTGCATAACGCCCACAACTCGAAATCAATTCCTCATGATTGCCATTCTCAACTATTTTTCCGGCTTCTAACACCAAAATCTGATCTGCACCAGTCACAGTGGAAAGTCGATGAGCAATCACAATTACCGTCTTATTCTCCACAAGTTGGTCAATTGCCCTTTGTACTGCTACCTCACTTTCAGTATCTAATGCTGATGTTGGTTCATCTAGTAGAACAATCGGCGAATCCTTGAGAATAGCACGAGCTATAGAAATTCGCTGTTTCTCACCACCAGAAAGCGCCCCACCCACTTCACCAACTTTGGTATTATACCCATTGGGTAGACGAGAAACGAACTCATGACAGTTAGCCACCCTTGCTGCTGCTTCCACCTCTGCGTCAGTTGCGTCAGGTTTGGCGAGGCGAATATTATTTAAGATGCTGTCATCAAATAAGTAGACATCTTGAAAAACTACGGAAATATGTCTCATTAACTCAGTGACATCAACATTGCAGATATCAACACCACCAATTTTTATGGTTCCACTTTTGACATCAGCATATCTACCAATCAGTTTGGTAATAGTTGTTTTTCCACTGCCGGAACTACCCACCAATGCTGTCAAGCTGCGTTCTGGTAAATGGAAGGAAACACCATGTAATACTGATTCATCTTGATCAGCATAAGCAAAAGTGACATCATCAAAGGCAATATCAAATTTATCTAGGGTAGTTGGTGATTGAGCAATGGGCAACGGTGGAATTGCCATCAATGCCTCAATTCTTTCCAAAGAGGTTTCCATTAAGTCAAAGATAGTAGTGAGATTGCCAAAGATAGCAACAGGTTCACTAAAACGTGTAGCAATTACAACCAAGGCAAAAACTTGTGGAATCTCAATACTGTCTTGAAGAATGTACAATACGCCCAAGGCTAGTAATAAAATAATCCCCACTTGTACCACAGTTGACATCAGCAGTGCAGGCATAGTACCCAGGCGGTGGGCGCGAACTTGAGTTTGACGTTGGGTAGAAATGGCCTCACGCAATCGCTGGGATTGTTTGCCTACTTGTTTGGTAGCTCGTAGCACTGGTAAACCTTGAGCATATTCGATGATGCGGGAGGCGCTATTAGCATCAGCAACGGCTATCTCTCGCAACTCTGAACCAGCAATAGCCCGTTGGCGTTGATAGATGGGAACTGCTAAAGGAAATGTAACCAGCATAGCAGTTGCTAATCGCCAGTCAATGAAGTAGGTAACGAAGATAATAACTATGGGGACAACCATTGTTTTGATGATCATGGTTGCCATATTCCCGATAGAAAGTAGAGAATCGGTGACATTACCGCTTAGAACTACATTCAAATCACCAGAACGGCGGCGGTTAAGTTGTTCTAGAGGCATTTGGCGTAATTGTTCCCCTAATTTCAATCGCATTTCATGGGCAGCATCAAGGGAAACTATCCAGCCAAAACGCAGTTCATGCCAACGTAAGGCAAATTCCATGATGACGAGAAATGCCATAACAGCAACTAATGTCCAAACCCGGTTAGTGTCGATGGGATTCGCAATCAGGGCTGTGAAGAGGGGAAAGCAAAGCGCAAAAATGATGCCTTGGATAATGGAAGCGATGACAGAAAGGGTGAGAGATTCTTGTAAATTTGAGGAGTAGGAACCTGATGCTACAATCATCCGCCGAAAGCTGTTAATCATAATTTGTAATTCGTAATTCGTAGTTCGTAATTCGTAGTTCGTAATTCGTAGTTCGTAGTTCGTAGTTCGTAATTTGTGATTCAAAAACTCAGATTTAAGGGATTTCCAGAAAATAAATTACCCCATTTCATCAGACCATCTTTGTTCTTTATCCCCCCTGCGCCCTGCGCCCTGCTCCCCTGCCTACCTCAGCAATGGGATATTTTTTAAATTGGAAGTCCCTAATCTAAATTTCCGGGGTGGGATTTGTCGCTCTACTTAGAAGTAATTTGCAGTTGTGAATTTCTCAGTCCCCAATTTTGGGCGTTGCGATGGTTATCCCACAAACGGGTATAGAGTCCATTGGCATTCACAAGTTCTTGATGTGTACCGCTTTCGAGAATGCGTCCGCCATCGAGGACGAGAATTTGGTCAGCATTGATAATTGTGGAGAGACGGTGAGCTATAATAACTAGGGTTTTACCAACAGTCAGAGATGCGATCGCCTGTTGAATTAAGGCTTCATTTTCTGGATCAGCAAAAGCTGTGGCTTCGTCGAGAATAACAATGGGGTTATCCTGTAAAATTGCTCTAGCAATAGTAATTCTTTGCTTTTGTCCCCCAGATAAACGAGTACCACGTTCACCGGCAATGGTGTCATAACCTTGGGGCAATTCTAAAATAAAATCGTGTGCCTGTGCGGCCTTCGCTGCCGCTTCCACCTCAGCATCTGTGGCATCAGAACGCCCTAAACGAATATTTGCTGCTATAGTGTCATAGAGCAAAAAAGTATCTTGAAAGACAAAAGACACCTGGGACATCAATGTATTAGTAGTCATTTTTCGGACATCCACACCACCAATTTCTACTGTTCCTGCATCCACATCCCAAAAGCGGGGAATTAACTTAGCAACGGTACTTTTACCTGCACCTGATGGCCCTACCAAGGCAGTGACAGTACCTGCTTTGATGCAGAGATTCACATCCTTTAAAGCTAGACGATGAGTTTCTCCATAGGAAAACGTCACATTACGAAAGCGAATAGATGTATCTGATGGTTGCTGGGGATGTTCTGGTTCAGGTAGCGGAGTTTCTGCAAGCACTTTAGCAATGCGCTTGGCGGCGGCGGCGGATTTATTAATAAACTGAGACAACCACATAATGGGTAATAAAGCTTCCATCACTCCTGAAGAAAGGAGCAAAAATAATATCAGAGTCGGAAAATCCAATGTTCCCTGAATCATTAACCAAGTCCCCACTGTCACCACAACAAGTAAAGTGGGTAAGGATGCCATAATTAAAAAACCTAGACGGCCAGCAAGTTGAGTTTTATCTGTCCATGCTTTAAAATGTCGGTTAAAATCATTTAAAGACTTACTGTAACGGATAAAAGAAGTTGTACCATCATCAAAAGTACGGACAACTTGCATTCCTTGAACAAACTCAATTACCGTACCGTTAATTTTTTCATTCGCCTCATCATAAGCTTGGCGTTCTGTGGCGTAATCTCGCATTGCTAAACGCATAAATATTAATCCAATCGGCGCAGGTGCAAGGGTAGCCAATGTCATGCGCCAATCTACAACAAACAAGATAATTAAAGTTATTAAAGGGGCGCTATAAGCACGGGCAATAAAGGGCGTACTATCAGCCACAAAAGCGTGGAGTTCTTTAACATCATCTTGAACAATCTTTTTAATTGTGCCAGAACCAGTTGTCACCACATAACCCAGAGGTAGACGCGCTAGATGTTCGGCAATTTGCGTGCGGATGATTTCTTCTAATTTGAAAGCCGCTATATGCGAAATCCGAAATGCCCAAATCCGGGAAATAAAAGTAATCACAGTAGCAATAGCTGATGCTGTAATTAACAACCAAAGAAACTGGGTATTGATATTAGTAGATAATAACTCCCGCACAATTACAGGAATTGTTAATAATGCAGCTAAAGTTGTGATTGTATTCAAAACTGACAGTGACATAGCTGCAATTACTCGCCCTTGCACTGGCTTCACAGTTTCCCATAAACCAGTTTCTTTTTGATTATTTTTTGTAGATTCCATTTGATTTTATATTAAGAATTTATGCGTTGGTAGAACATAAAAAGTCCAGAGTAAATTCCGGCATACTATTTTAAGTTTGTAGTGAGGACTTTAGTTCTCAAAATAAGGGCTTCAGCCCTTATTACAAGCAAAAAAATTGTAATACTTGCGTAAATTCTGGTTAAATTGGCATAGAATTGTGTAATTTGGAAATTTCACTTCCTTCCAAAAAATCTAAAATTGCACTAAAGTCAAACGATAAAAATCTTGTAAAAAAGGCACATAACAAAAGAAACGAGTTTTCCAAGAAAAACGCTGCAAATACTGAGATGACAAATTCGCAAATCTGAAAACTTCAGCGACTTGATAACGAGGATTCCACTTTTCAATCAATTTGATATCAGCAATTCCCCAATCAAACTTGGCTGATGTATATTTAATAGAGTCGTGATGTTTTTGATTTTTTACCATGAACGGTGACATGGAATCAAATGCGAACGAAGAACTAGGAAAATGTTCTAAAAGATTAGCAAATAACTCCTTAACTTGCACTTCAGAAAGATACATCAGCACACCTTCCGCTACAAATAAACAAGGTTCATTACTAACAGATTTAACCTCGGCAATCCAATCTGTATCTAAGGCAGAAGCTGTAATAAAGCGACGGCGTTCTGTTTCTGTAAAAAACTGTTTTCTGACTGCCATTGAGTCTGGTAAATCTAAATCAAACCAGCGCACCTTACCGTTATCTACCCTTTCAAAGCGAGTATTTAATCCTGTTCCGATTTCGATTACAGTACATTGGGGATATTTTTCTAGATAGTTGCGTACCCAATTATCAAGGATCATCCCTCGAATACAACAGCCAACTTGACTATCTTGAGAAGTCGCAAATTTATCAAAGTTGTAATCAATTGATTCGAGAATTTCCGCCGATTTAGGATCTATAATAATGGGGTTTTGTTGTTGTAGTTCTGCGGCTCTCGCCCAGAGGGGAATTAATAATGTTTCTTGGATAATTCCCAGGTCAACTTTAGTTTTCATTATGGATACCTCGACACGTATATAAGCTGTTTACTTACCAGTTTAAATGGCTAAAACTCTGCTCACTACCCCAAGACGGATTTTTTTTACCCCAAAATGAATACTTTTCTCAAAAGCATCTCATTAAGTTAGCAGCACAGTGTTAAAATCTAGCTCTGACTTGTACTCCAACAGTCCTACCATCGGCTGGTACACCAAAGGGTACTCCTGGCAAAATAAAACTCTCAAAGGCTTCAGTAAAGTAATTTTTATCAAACAAGTTATTACTAAATAGATAGATGCCAAAATTATCTCGTTCATATCCAATGCGAGCATTAACTAATACTAATGGTTCCTGTTGAAGTTGGTTGTTTTCTTCAAAAAAGTATCTACCAATTCCCTGTAATTCTGCTCTGCTAAAAAATCCTCCGGGGCTACGATATTGAGCAGCTAAAAAATAAGTATATTCAGGAGTTTTAGGAATTTTGTTACCTCTGTAGTTGACACCAAAAGCATCAGTAAAATCACTAAACTCGGCATTGATATAGCCGAAACTAGCAATTAAATCCAGTCCTTTGGCTGGCTTGGCTCTAGTTTCCAATTCAATCCCCCAGATATCTACGGCATTAGCATTAACAATTGTTGAGATATTTGGTGGCACAAAGCCAATCAATTGATAATCTTCTACTGAAGTAAAAAATAACGAGAAATTGGCTAACAAATTATTATTTAACCAAGAAGACTTTGCTCCCAGTTCATAACTCCAACTTGTTTCTCTATCAAATTGGGTTTCTTCTGGAGTATTGGGAAGTGTACTAAATCCTCCATTTTTATAACCACGAGCAATACTCCCGTAAACTAATAAATTGGGATTAAATTGATATTCCATAGCAAATTTAGGCAATAAAATGCTATCACTATCTGCAAGGTTAATATCACTAGCTGATGGTATAGAAAATCCGCCTATTTCAGTTATGGAACGCCTATTAATACTATAGTTACGATTTTCAAACCTTAACCCAGCCGTCAAATTTAACTGGGGTGTTGCTGCATAGGTAATTTGAGAAAAAAGAGCATAAGTTGTATCTTTAAAGTCACTGGGAGTTGACTGTGTTAATCCCACGGGAAAGCCTAGTGTTCCGGCATCACTACCGAAACTGCTAGTAACGTTAATTTCTGTGTCTTTATCTTCTAAATAAGCGCCAATTAACCATCGCCAAGGTTTAGCATCTGCTAATGATTGTAGGCGAAATTCTTGACTCCAATTTAATGTTTTGACATCAATTGAAGCTGTAGCGATATCTAAGATAGTGAAATCACCATCACCTGAACCTGGATTATTAGCCCACTGTCGCCGGGCTGTAATGGAAGTAAAATCAAAATTTTCTCCTTTGTAAGAGATTGCTAAGGATTGATTGTTGGTATAGACAACACTTTCACCCAAGAAGTCTGTTTGAATTTCATTGGGGTTGGGAGAATTAAATGGAACTGTAATTAATGAACCGTCGTTATATTCTTCGTAGTTCGTAGTTAACCTCACATCCCAATCTTTTTCGGGAGATACCCAACGCAGTTGACCACGGTAACTGGAATTTTGACGATAATCTGCTGAACGGTCTAAAAAGGTGTTGTTTACAAAACCATCTAGTTCCGAATAGTAACCAGACAAACTCAAAAATAAATTGTCTTCTAATGGACCTCTCACAGATAATTGATTTTCGCGCCAACCTGGAGATCCATAACTCACAGAACCTTGTCCTTGCCAAAAATTATCCGGGGGTGTTGTAATGATGTTGATGACACCTCCTTGAGTATTTTGACCATAGAGTGTACCTTGTGGTCCCCGTAATACTTCTATACGCTCGACATCAAACAGGGCGCTTTCGTAGCTAAACCAGTCAGAATAAGGAACACCGTCTACGTAAAGACCAACAGCAGAACCGCCACTACTATTACTGCTACTGGTGTTACCTAAACCACGAATGTTGTAGTTTGCTCGTGTACGTCCACCATTACTGCGTAAGGTGCTGAAATTAGGCGTAAATTTGGCAATATCTCTAGGAGAAGTTATACCAGAATCTTCTACCTCCTGGCCAGTAATCACCGTGATACTAGCGGGTACATCTTGAACATTTTCTACAAATTTTCCCGCCGTTACCTGTAGTTCAATTTCAGGTTCTGTAATAGCAGCAGATTCAGGGGTAGTTGTAATGAAATTAAGTCCTAATCCTTGATTACTTGAAACAATTTCTAGTTGAGGTGGCTGGGTTTTACCAATTACTATCACCTGAATGGTGTTTGGTTCTGTTTGTCTGATGGTGACAGAATCTATTTCCTCTGCGGGGTTATTTTGTTGAAACTCTTCCTCGTTGGCTAAATTGAGCCGAGTATTGGGGATATCAGCAATATATTTGTTATCTTCAATCTGGAAAAATACTTCTAGCGCTTCTGGTTGAGAAGTCTCTAAAATTACTTCTATACCTGTGTCTGTGGAATTAACTTTCACGTTGGTGATGGAGATAATTTCACTTTCTACAACTTGGGCGGTAACTTGTTCATGATCAGCTGTAATATCTGCATAGGCTGGGACAGCGATCGCTAATAAAGCAAGTATAATTGTTCCCAAGCCTGCTATGCACAAGGATTTAGGTATAGTGTTCATATCTCTTTGCACCCTTCCATTTTTTGGAAATCATCAATTTCAGATGGTGGAGAGTTTATACTAATAATGATTATCGCTACTACCCGCAGACGGATCTTAAATTACCCCAAAACGAACAAATTCAGAAATTCTGCTTTTTCAATAACGTGATTTTAAGGCACTAGGTTTAATGCCAAATTTTCTTTTAAAGGCAGCAGTAAAATGGCTAAAGTTAGAGTAGCCAACGGCAGATGCAACTTCTGTGACATTCATTAAACCTGATTCTAGTAAAAAACGCGATCGCTCCATTTTATATTGATGTAAATAACCGAATGCTGTAGTGCCAAATACTTGACGAAATCCCAATTTTAGTTTATGTTCGTTCAACCCCACCGCCTGAGCTAGAGATAACAATGATGGGGGATTTTCTAAATTGCTAATGAGAACATCTCTGGCAAAATAAATTCGTTCAATTTCATCTGCTCGTAATTTTTTATAAATTTTACTTTCTGTTTTACTATCAGTTAATTCAGCTAACTTTAAGGATATTAATTCTAGGGTTTTACTTTCTAGGTAAAGTTTTTTTGTCAAATCTTTATAAGGACAATTAATAATTTGATGCAGAGCAATTTCCATAGCCGGATTTGTGATTCCTGACCAAGAATGCAGCCCAGAATCTTTACCTGAAATCACACTTCTAAGCACAGGAGAAAGTCGCTCGTATTCATCTTCTACAAGAGATTGGATGATTTTGAGATCAATACTCATTTCTACTAAAAATAAATTTTGTCTAGCCGGAATTTCCATAATTGTTTTATAAGCATTGCTATGAAGTAATAAATTACGTCCAGCTGTTACACTCAGATCAATTTTGGAACCAACAACCTCAGATCCAAGATTACCTGAAATACAAAAACCTAAACCTAAAGATGAATATTTAGTATTTGCTTGGATAATTAAATCTTCTTCTAAGTGTAAATTTTGAAAATATAGTTCAATACCGTTACGCAAATGCAAGTTATGGAGATGTCCTTTACCTAACTTTTCAGGAAATTTTAAGATTTTTTCGCTCGTTATTGATTGATAGTCACATCCAGTTTTGCGCTGAATTTCCGGAAAAAATTCTTGAATATCATTTAAAGTTATTGTTACTTTCACCTTCACCTCATTTATTCTTACATTAGGACTTACGCAAGAACTCTCTGAAACCCTCTTTAATTCTGCCAAGGGGAGACGCTAACGCGGTAAGCGTATTGCTAAAGCGAAGCTCCGCTAAGGCGGTAGTGTGCCGGAGGCTCTAGCTATGCCGAATGCTTGACGTGTCCTTTGTGGTATGCGCTATGCGTTAAGCGGAAGCTATGCCGAAGGCTTTACGTTTTCTCATAATTTTGCGTAAGTTCTGTTACATTATAAAATGCCATTAGCTTAATGAGAAATTATACTAATAAAAGTAAGTGAAATCAATAATGGTTAACAATATTAAACCCCAGTGAATCATTTACCTGATTCCTCAGTTATCCGATGTTACTGAGTGAACCCCAAGAATCCCTAATGTGCTTGGGGTTGAGTTTCTACTTATTGGCTAACCATGCCTCCAAATCCAACAAAGTGTTAAAGTCCAATAAAGCCTCACCCAGATTTTCCAATTGTTCCAACGATAGAATTTCCAATTGTTCACGCATCCCTGGGGGTAATTCTCCTAACTTGCGAGTGAGTTGACGCAAAACCAGACTTCTTTCCCCTTCCTGTCGTCCTTCTTGTCGTCCTTCTTGTCGTCCTTCTTGTCGTCCTTCTTGTCGTCCTTCTTGTCGTCCTTCTTGTCGTCCTCGTTGTTCGCCTTCTTCGAGAATTTCTTGGTAAATTACTGACTCGCGCATCATACCCTCCCGAAATAATCTTCTAATTAAATCCTTTTTAAATTTTAACCCTGCCAAGATTTGGGTGTAGGCGGAAATTTCCGGTCGTTGTGTTGTCTCTACTTGGTTGACTCGCTGCACAATTTTTTCTAACAAGACTGGGGGTTGATTGGTGGCTGTTAATGGTGCTAGGGGTAATAAT
>NZ_JAYGHH010000054.1:26115-39300 GCF_034931045.1 Nodularia sp. UHCC 0506 | reverse complement strand
ACAATTAACCAACAACTTGATGATGAGCCAAGTGGCTCTGGTAAGACTGGTAGTGGTTATCAATCTGAAGGTGACAGTGTGGAACAATCAATTTCTGAAGATACTGATAATGCTTGGGTAACAGATAATTTTCAAGATGGTTATCAAGAGAATGTCTTTGAAGTAAACTTTGGGGATACACCTTATACAGAATCGGCGGCTCATCCCAATCCTAAGTTGCCAGGATATAGTTCTGGTTCTGGTTATCAGTCTTTAAAAAGTCAACAGTCAGCATCCCCAGAGCTAGAATTGTCAGAAACCCCAGCCCTAAAGGGCGGGGCTTGAAAAAGTCCCACATCTGACCAGATTAAGCCTTAATTGGCTACGTTAGAGGCAAGAGTTTAAGACCTACCAGGGAATGCGTAGCTAGTTCCCTGCTCTAGAAATTGAGAATTAAACAGGCTTACAGGGTTAAACCAGTGTTCTCAATATAGTACCGACCTCTAACTTTATCGAAGCTAACATTACCCTGAGAAGGAGGCACTTTATGTGCAAAGTATTTGTTTTAGATACTCACAAAAGACCGCTTTATCCCATTCACTCAGCACAGGCAAGACAGTTATTGAGGAACAAAAAAGCAGCGGTATTTCGTCGTTTTCCTTTCACCATTATTCTCAAAGAATCTCAGCCAGATGTAACTGTTCAACCACTGCGATTAAAGCTTGACCCTGGTGCAAAAGTAACAGGGATTGCATTAGTCAACGATACTAGTGGGGAAGTTGTATTTGCAGCCGAATTGAAGCATAGAGGCTTTGCAATTAGAGATGCTTTAACATCTAGGCGACAGTTAAGACGTGGTAGACGTGCTAGAAAAACTCGTTACAGACAGCCCAGATTTTTAAATAGAACACGTCCAGAGGGATGGTTAGCACCAAGTTTGCAAAGTCGTGTTGACAATATCAAAACATGGGTTGAGAAACTGCGTAAACTCGCACCGATTGAGGCTATCAGCCAAGAACTAGTACGCTTTGATATGCAGTTAATACGTAACCCAGAAATTCAAGGGAAAGAGTACCAACAAGGCACTTTGGCGGGTTACGAAACAAGAGAATATCTACTAGAAAAGTGGGGTAGACAATGCGCTTACTGCGGAGTTAAAGACGTTCCACTACAGATAGAACACATTCACCCAAGAGCCAAAGGAGGCAGTAATTCGATTACGAATCTTACTTTAAGTTGCGGGAAATGTAACACCAAAAAAGGAACTAAAGATATTAAAGATTTTCTGAAAAAAGACCCATCCAAATTAACTAGAATCTTGGCGCAAGCTCAAAGACCCCTGGCTGATGCCGCCGCAGTTAATACAACTCGATGGGCATTGTTCAAAGCTTTAAAAGAAACAGGGTTATCAGTAGAAACAGGTTCTGGAGGTTTGACCAAATTTAATCGTAGCCAACAAAAGCTAGACAAAACTCACTGGTTAGATGCAGTTTGTGTTGGTAAAACAACACCCAAACTAATTATTAAAGGTGTTAAACCGTTGTTAATTACAGCCAATGGTCATGGTAGTCGCCAAATGTGCGGTACTGACAAATTTGGTTTTCCGAGTCGTCACCGCACAAATAAACAAATTCATTTTGGTTTTCAAACCGGAGACATCATCAAAGCGGTTGTCACCAATGGCAAAAAAGTTGGCGAATATGTCGGACGTATTCTGTGTCGTGCAACAGGCAGTTTTGACATCGCTACCAAAAGGGGAAGAATCTCAGGCATTAGCTACAAATATTGTTCAGCAATTCACAAAAAAGATGGTTACTCGTATGCATTTTGAAACTATTTTGACAACGTTCGCGTTAGCGTGCCGGAGGCTTTATGAAATCGCCTGCCCCTTACCCCCATGCATAAATGCAGGGGCTTCTACGAGGCGAGGACTCCGGTGAATCATATTTTCGCGGAAATCTCCACTCCAGTAGTAACCAGAAATATAGTTTGTGTTCACGCAAATACGGGAGCTAATTGGGGTGTCACTTAATTTTGGATTTTGGATTTACGTCAAATCAATTCAAAATTATCAATGCAAAATTCAAAATAAAAAAACCGCATCTTTGTGCATTTTGAGTTTGCATTTTAAATTGCCAAAGGGCTTTAGGCATCACGACTCTACCAGTTGGAAAATCGGAATCATGAACATCCCCAAAACATGGATATTTATTCTGGTTGTCATTAGTTTTATGATTTATGCTGTGGCGACACCAGCTTTAAGCAATAGATTTGATGATGGCAATTTACCAACTAAAATTGTAGAAGTGGCAAATCCGCAATCTCGATTGCCTGCAACTAAAATTTTGCTGCCAGACTGGAACCGGATTTCTCTGAGCCAATTACCGGGAATCGGTCAATCTGGTGCAATTGATGGCAGTCCCTACAGCCAAGCTCTGGGTTATGACCTGAGTCGCACTTGGAATGTGGGTATGACTCCTGACCAGTATTTGAAGTTGGGAGATATCAGCGAAGCTTTCCAGGCAGAGGAGTTTTCTTTGCAGGCGATTGCGCTCCGCGCACACCCGCAGGCAATCGCCCTTCGCACCTGGACAGAGACCACTGACGACTTTGAAAGTATAGATTTAAACAAAGTACCCTTGAGTGAATTTCCCCTGATTGGTGAGCAGACATTGAGCCATTTAGCTGAAGTTGTTCCAGAATTAGCGCAGACATCAGTTAAAGACATTACACCTGTTGTTAAGTTACTACAGTCTCAGGGAATTGCTGCATCTAATTTAACATTAGCTCAAGTATTAACACAGTATGAAGTTGGACAAAGGAAATTAGAAGAAATTGATTTATCACAGTTTCCGCTCACTGCCATTCCTAATGTAGATGCAGTCCAAATCAAAGAATTGAGCAATTGGATGAACAGTTTTGTCAAAAATATTCCTGGTTTGGGGGCAGTACCGTTAGCATTGATGCCCAATCCAATCACGAAAATTGGTAACTTGGTAATGCGGATTGATGCAGTGTATGGACGAGCCGAAAATCGGCGTAACCGGACAATTTCTGGCTCAGACGTGCAAGGGTTTTCTGTGCCTTGTACTCAAAGAGACTGCGCTTATTTAGAACTAGATGATTTAGAAAATGCAGGTCGTGGCGAGCGCAGTTTACTCGAAGGTAAGCAGTGGATTTCCGGTAAATACCAGGAAGTAGAAGGGGGCTGGGGTATCCTCAAGGCAGTTAACAACGGTCGGGAACCAACAGGAAGGCTACCTTTTGGTAAAGCTTTTAAAGTAGTGGTGATGGCACCTGATGAAACTACAGATACGGTAGATACAGCTTTATTCTTGCGCTTTTGTGCTTGGCAGATGGGCTGTACACCTTACTTTATTGGGCCAATTCCTTTTTTCAGTTACAAGGTCAATGCTTTGATGTTTGTCGGCAATTTGGACAGTGGGAGTCAGTCGAGTTCCCAGACGACTTCTATACCAACGGGTGCAAAAACACAGGTGAGTAGTAATTCTGCTGAAAATGCGACAGCGACAAATCAAATGAATCCTTGCAATTTCACCAGTCCGCATGGCTCAATGAGCAGTCAATCAGGGGATGGGATCAATCTGCGTTCGCTGGGAAATGCCATTGCAAAAATTGAAAGTGCTGGTAGTGGAGATGACAAAGCTATCGGTGTGTATACTTGTGCGGATCAGGGTTTAAATTGTGGTCGCGCTCTTGGTCGTTACCAGTTCATGAGTTATAACCCCTATGCAGTGGAGTTAATTGTTGCTAAACCAGGAGGACAAGAGTTTCTGAGTCGAGTCGAGCAAGGGTATAAACCTACAGAGGCGGAACTGTTTCAGTTCTTTCCGATGGCTGACCAAGAACAGGCATTTCTGGCTGATATGGCTGATAAAATCGAGGTAACTCAAGCTGAAATTGACCCCACTACCGGGCAGCATTTTACTGGCAATCGCCTGATTGAGCGAGTAGCTCAAAAGCATTTTGGTGGTAATTACAGTTTAATTGATGGAAGCGGTTCTGATGCTTTTGGTCGTCTTAGCCTGAAAGATTACGGCAAAACTGCTTTAGCTAGTTATCGTCACAGCCATGACCACAGTCAAACCCTCACCTGTGTCCCCAGTGGACAGCGATTTGCATTTAATTAAACTCAAGCAATCCTGAAAATAGGAGGGAAGACTGATGACAAATTTAGCTAAACCTTCGATTGTTTCACCCCATGAGATCAACCAAATACCTGAGACTAAGTTGTATTCAAAAACACACTTGGGACAAGCTACAGCAGAAGAGACAAAAGCTCTTGATTCTGCCTTGATTCAACAATCTCAAACAGTGAATACCACTGATGATCAATTACCAAAACCTTCCATGAGGATACGTTACTGGGTATATTGGTTTCGTGTTGGTTTAAGTATCTTTTTACTGCTTTCTATGTTGATGGGTTTAGGAGGCTGTAGCGTAAATGCGGCAACCGTTACTTGGAATCCGGCTGTTAATGTTGTACCTGCTTCTGTATTGTCACAAGTAATTGTAGAAAACACCCAGTTAAATCCCCAAGCTGCTGCTAAAAATATCCGAGCTTGGAGTGTTACCGGAAAAGACGGCAAGTTGACAGTTTTTGACTTCAACACTCCAGATGTTTGCGGGAAGTTGGGTTGTTTGTATGTTGGTTACTGGTTCAGACAAAATCAACCAATAATTCAGGTATTATTGCGTTATTTTTCGCCCAATTTACCACCAGGAAGTCAGTTGTTGGCAGTGGGAGAAAACCGAGGGAGGGCATTACCATGTATTCAGGTACTGCAAACAGCACAAAAGCAACTGCGGCAATTAAATTATTGTTTCAATGATGAAAGCTATACACTTGCTAATAGTCAACTTTTTGCTCCTGCTAAGAGTTCTTAAAGTTAATAGGTTGACCTTTTTTTGCATTGATTTGACCCCTATTGAACTCAATATGGTTCCGTTAAGGAAAGGATTGATCCAAAATTAATAAAAAACGTTCGCACAGCGTCTCGTTAGCGTTGGGAGCATCGCACTTTGGCAAGTATCTCTTTTCTGTCTAACTGTGGAATCAGGTTCTTAGGGCTTAATGAAATTTGTGTCTTCCAAGTTGGGATGCTCCCTTAGCGTCTTTGGAGGAGAAGAGCAGGAATAAGAGTAAGAGTAAGAGTTTCAAAGAGTTTTTGCAGAAGTTATAACAGGTTTTTAGCTCTAATTGAACCGTATTGCTATTTCACTAGGTAAAATCTGCCCTAGTTTTTTGACTACGACAGATTTTTCGATTCAAAACAGGCAATATAATGGCATTGATTTATTCATCATCATCTTCCTGAAATTCAAAGTCATCATCGTCTAATTCAGCTGCTAAATCGTCGAGTTCATCCAGGAAGTCGTCATCTTCATGTTCAATTACTTGTATTTTGCGAGGTGGCTTGGTTGCTGGTTTGGATTTACGCACATTTTGAGTTTTGTTTCTATTCTTGCTATTCTTGTTTGGTTGCAACACTTCCACGTCTACAGACACCGATTCGCCGGGTAAAGATGGCAGAGATTGCAATTCGTTAAAACCAGCGATGGCATCATGCTGTTGCCAAATTAAAGCTTTAGCTGTGGGTGTACCCAAATAAAGTTGTGGCAGATTTTCAACTGTGGGTTTTGTGTAATCTACAGTTTTACAACAGTTATGTTTATTCTTGCCTTCACCTTCTTTAACTGCTTTGAATTCAAGTTCCAGCACGCCTAAACTCCGCCATCTATCACTTTTACCACTAAATGGTACTTGGAAATAGTCAGCAAAGGTCTTCTCTAATGAGCGATAAAATTCTTCACGTACTGACTTAAAACTCCAAAGAGCAACATTTTTGAAACGAACAACCACAGGATTAGTGTGTAATGGTTGATTATTGTCATCCAAAAATATCAATGCGTGTTCAGAACAGACATCCATTGTTTTCTTGTCAAGGCTATGTTTATAATCGTCATAAAGCCCCACAAAGGAACCACCCAAATCTTCAACATCTGATTTATAACGGATATACTCTGGTGCAAAACCTAAAACCAGTACCTTGGCTTCAGTAATTAATAGTCCGGTAACATCTTCAGTCAAGGTGACAGTAGTTAAATCGTCTTCTTCCGGGATATCCAGCCAACCAGCCTTTTCTAACTGGTCTTCTGGAATCAAAAGTCCCGCAGGTTTATCGTTAACGACAATACCATAGGGAAGAATCGGTTTGCGAACTTGGTTATAGTGATCATCGAAGAGTTCTGGGTCAATTTCAAAGTCTGTTTCTTCAAATGTGGAAGCTTCGGTATCACTGGCTCTGGTTCTGGGAGTTTTAGGTTTAGAAGCGGTGTTTTTGGCAGTTGATTGATGGGAGCGATTAGAGTTGTTTGTCACTTTGGATTTCACCATTGGACTACATAAATAATGATTGTCCAAGGTATGAGGCGTTAGCCTCAAAATTTAGTTATTTATCAGGCAATTGTAGCTAAGTGAAAGCCCTAAAAAAATGTCCATCAGGTCAATTACCTAGCTTTGACTTGGTAGCTAAAATTTCTGGTAAACGTATTTTTTATGACTATGAACCTTTACCAGAAGTATCTAATAGACAGCTATATTACTGCTAACTCAACATTAATTGAGGTGTCACCTTACCCAGCACCCCTAGCCAGTATCGACTTTGGCCAGTTACTTCAAGAATATAATAATCCCCAAGGTTGGATGATGATCGGTGGAATGCTGTTTGTTTTACTGTTCTTACAAATCAGTGGTACTGGTCAAGGTAAAATCACTACTGGTAAAGTCTGCGGTGTCAGCGAAAAACTAGCAGCAACTAATTTAGCACTCCAGCAAATCAAGCAGCATCAACACAATAAAGTGACTCTGTGGTCTGGTACGCCTCGCTATTGGGCTAAAGGCAAAACACGGGGGTTAATGGCTAATTTACAAATTATCCTGGGTGCAGCACCGACAGTTTGGTTTCCCAATGCTGAACGGGGAACACTGGTAATAGGTGCGCCTGGGTCAGGTAAAACCTACTCTACTATCGACAGGATGCTGGAAAGCTCCATGCAGCAAGGTTTCCCGATTATCCTCTACGATAAAAAGGGAGACCAGCTACGACTCCATGCACCCTTAGCAGCACGTTATGGTTACAAGGTGCGTGTATTTGCCCCTGGTGAACCATTTAGCGGTGTCATCAATCCTTTGGATTATATGCGTGATGCCCGTGATGGGGTGATGGCAGGGGAAATAGGCCAAGTGATTAACCGCAATGCTGCCAGTGGGGGTAAAAGTGACGAGTTCTTTGCAAAAGCTGGGGACTTGTTAGCTAAAGCACTGTTGCAGTTAGTTAAGGGTTCAGCTTACCCAGATATGGCGATGCTGTACGCTGTGCTGCGGTTGCCGAAATTGGTGCAACGTCTTGACCATGCGGTACAGTCTCAAAGGTTGGATGAGTGGGTGGCGACTTCATTTATTCAATTTTTGAGTGCTAAGGATGCCGAAAAGACTATTTCGGGAATTTTGACCACAGCCGCAGGGACTTTTTCATCTTTTATTCAAGCTGATTTGCTACGGGCATTTATCGGTAAATCGGATATTCCCACTCAGCTGTCAGGTAGAGAAATGGTGGTGTTTAAGCTGGATGATGAACGCCGCAGTGTGGTGGGGCCGCTGTTGGCAGTTGCCATGCACTTAATGATTGTTGGTAATTTGAGCCGTCCCCGCAAAGACCCGTTGATTATTTCTTTGGATGAGTTGCCATCTATCAAATTAGACAGATTACCACAGTGGATTAATGAATATCGTTCCAATGGTGCTTGTTTTATCTTGGGTATCCAAAGTTTAGAACAACTTTACGATATTTATGGCGATAAAATGGGGAGTGCGTTAGCGAAGCTTACCGAAGGTATCGCTTCAGCTTGTAGTACTCATGTTTTATTTAACCCTGGTAACTACAAAACGGCGGAGGATTACTCCAAACGCTACGGTGAGAAAGAAGTGCTGATTAAAAATCGTACCACGGGGCGATCGCTTGGCGGACAAATGAGCCGTTCAATTAGCTTCTCTGAGAACTTGCAAAAAATGTCTGTAATCAGTGCTGATGAAATATTGAAGTTTCCGCCAGGTAAATGCGTAATTACCAGTCCTGGTTATAGTGCCGGCGGACAAGCTTCTATTCCCTATCCTTTAATTATTCCCGTGTCCAAAGCTGATAAAAAAAGAGCCGCCGAAAGTGAAACTCTTTGGGAGAAACAAGTTAAACCTGCTTTGTCAAATCAGATGACAATTCCTGATCTGAAAATGCTGACACAAGCACTGTATGAACGAATTGAAGCAGCTGGGCGAATGTTGCCATTACCAGATGAAGATGTCGCACCTGCACCGGAATCTGATGATAGCGAACCTGATGTTTTGGAGAATTTTCCCCCACGAGTCTATCAAACGCCAGGATTGCAAGGATAGAAAACGGGTATGGAATTTCTGATTCTTGTGAGGTACATTGATAGCTGGTGTGGGGTAGCCATAGAATTAATTATCAGGCAATTACTTATCAAGATATAGGAATCCGGTTTGAATTTTGAAAACATACTGAGATTAAAATCTTTATCCAACGAGGCGTTTATCTTAAAATCCGTTCAGAAATTAAATAGGAGTCCTATAGTTGTGCCATACCTCTTGAGTAAACTTTTGCAATTCTTCTAAAATTACAGGTAAATCGCTATCAACTTCTGGGTTTTGTTGTGAATTGCTCATAGTACGGAATAATTGACGACCTCGACTGTCAAAACCGATTTTATCTGCAAGTGCCATGAAGATAGAATAATTCTCCGGTACTGGGAAATCTCCGCCTTGACGTTGAAGAATCAAAAAGCTGGTGATAATTCCTAGTCCACATTCTACCTGAAAGTTCTCTGGGGGTAACTGAATCGAAGCAATAAGCCAAGCCATATCTTCTAATAGCCATCGGCGAAAGTATGCTTGGCTTGAGGAGGACAAAATTCCGTTAGATACCAAAACACAAACGATTTCACCCGGTTGTACTTTTTTTAAACATTGCTCTATAAATAAGCACTCCTGCTCAACTTGGGTTTTCAATTTGGATGTAATCACGTAACTGCCATTTTCTTGTTCACTCCATTTATACGCCATCTCAAATCGAGTCAGTTCTAAATTTGAATGGGGATTAATTCGGCAATAAGGAGGATTAGCAAGTGCTACACTAGGTAAGGAAATTGGCAGAGGCAAATTACTAACACAAGCTTGAAATAGTTCTGTCCAGTGGGAAATATCAATGTTCATTTCCACTTGACGCAAGTGCTTTTGAATATGTCTTGCAGTCGTCTGAGCATGGCTTGGTTAATTACTTTTCTTCGGTATTTCGTCACCAACACTAAATGAATATTTAGGCTATAAACTGCTCTGTGACTTATGTTATAACTCATGCCACTAAATGGTATTATGAGTATATGTTACTCACTTACCAGTACAAACTCAACCCTACTCCCGAACAAGTTGTCATTCTTGAGACTTGGGGCGAGTTGCTGCGCCGTCATTGGAACTACGCACTAGGGCAAAGACTGGATTGGCTAAGGCGTACAAGGTCGCAGATTGACCGTTGTAGTTTGGTTTTTGAGCCAATTGGTGAGATTCCAGACAAACCTGATTACTATACACAAGCGTCAAATCTCAAGCAAACTAAACAACTGTTTCCAGACTACAAAAACATCTATGCCGATTGCCAACAACAAAATTTAATGCGGTTGGACAAGGCTTGGAAACGGTGGCTAATACCTGACAAGAAGGGCAAAAGGGGAGGAAGACCAAGGTTTAAAAAACGTGGTGATATAACTTCATTCACGTTTCCTCGTGTTAACTCGCCAAAAGCAGGCACACATCTAACAAGTAACGTTCTCAAACTGTCCAAGATTGGTGAGATTGAAGTTATCTTACATCGACCAATCCCGGATGGTTTTGAGATCAAGCAAGCAACAATTTTACGTAAAGCAGATGGATGGTATGTCAGTTTCTCTTTAGAAGATAAAACTGTGCCTGAATCACTGCCGATTGATGAAATTAAGTCTGCCACTGGCATAGATGTGGGGTTAGAAAAGTTTTTAACTACTGCTGATGGGCAAAGCGTTGAAGTGCCTCAATATTATCGCAAGGCTCAGGCAACTTTAGCCCGTCAACAACGCCAGCTTGCACGTAAAACCAAGGGGTCTAAGAACTACCAAAAACAAGCTAACAAGGTTGCAAGACTTCACCTGCACATTGCAAGGCAGAGAAAAGAGTTTCATTATCAAGTCGCTCATTGGTTAGTTAAATCTTATGATTTAATTGTTTTTGAAAACCTGAACATTAAAGGACTGGCTAGAACACGACTAGCCAAGTCTATACTAGATGTTGCATGGGGTGCATTCCTCCAAATCATGCAAGCAGTAGCGGTAAGACGCGGCAAGCATACAACAGGAGTTGACCCTAGAGGGACGAGTATTAATTGTTCGAGTTGTGGTGCGAGAGTTGAAAAACCTTTGGCAGTTCGTGTTCATAGTTGCTCCTGTGGATTGGTCATTGACCGCGACTGGAATGCAGCATTGAATCTTTTAAAGCGTGGGTCGGTTGAACTACCGATTCCTGGCTGTGGAGGCTTAGGGAATACCCAGCCGATGAAGCAGCAAGTCTCTTATGTGAATTTGAGAGCGTAACGCACACTGCTTGCAGTTAGCGGCGAGAGTTGTCACCTACCTTGATATTCATCATCTAGCTTGAGTAGTTCTGGTAGTAGCCATCCATGTTCACAAGATTTGAGGCTCATGGGCATTCACTGTCATCAATTTGAGCCAATAACAGAGGCATTAGCCTCATGAACATGAACTGCCTCGCTATGCTATTGCTGAGAGGAGGGGGAATTTCGCGGTTTTTTTAAATGCTAATTTCAGAAATATCGTCTAAATTTACCATTGATGATAATTGCTGATTGGCTTGATTTGATGTTAAATTATTGTCTTGAGTTTGACTGAGTAATTTAATTAACCATCGCTCTGTCTGCTTATGCTGATTTTGCTTCCAGCTTATATCTAATCTTTGGGGTGGTTTAACAGGATGTACTGCTAAAATAACCAGTTGCATTTGGTTAGGAATAACTGAGTATTGTCTAGCTGTAGTCCACAACTTTACCCGGTCTTGCCAGCTTAACTGAGGATGACGCACAGCCCATTCATAAAGTCTGGGAATACCTTGTTTAAAGGCTATATTTGTGATAACTTGAATAAAATAATTATCGCTCTGAATTGCCAGAGGTGCAATCACTGGGTTATCGACTAATAACTTCTTACGAGTTTGAAAAAGTTCTGGTGCAAGTTCCTGTATTTGAGTCAGCCACTGAGCAATTTGAGGATAGGCATTTAATAAAGGTTCTACAGGCAATCCTAAAAAGAATTGTTTCATCAGCAAATGGAAGTTATCTGCAATCATAGGGTCAAAACCAGAGCGATTTGGCTGATATTTTTGGTTGGGTAATAAGATTTGTTGTTGAGTTTTAGTAAGTTGTTGAATATCAGCAAGATTAATTACTGGCATGGTGGAGATAAAATTACATCTCTCCCATGCAGCGATAAGCTGCTACTGTCTTTTGTAGTATTTTTGTAATTAAATCGCCTGAGTTTTATAGCAGCTTGTTTATTCGTCTTCTAAAGAATCAGCAAAAAAGCTGGGGATATCTCTTGACCCATGCAAAACACGGATAACTTCAATTCCTTGGTTGACGGGACGATAGAAAATCAGATAACTTCCTACTGGAAAACTGCGTAAACTCGGCACTAATTCCTCACGTTTTCTGCCCATACCTGGATTTTCTGCCAGAATTTTGAGTTTGCTTTCTATCTTTTGTAGAAAACTGTCTGCTTTTTCAAAGCTTTCATTAGCAATAAAATCCCAAATATCTAACAAATCAGCTTCGGCAAGGGGTTTCTTCAGAAGAATGGGCATTATCTAGACTGTTTCTCCTGCCGTTGCTGTTGTGCTTTGACAATGATTTCACTCATGTTTAAAGGTGTAGATTCTCCACTATCAATACCTTGTTCAATTTCTCGTCGTAATTCAGCCAGGCGTATTTGTTTCAGGGCATCCTGTTCTTTGAGTAACCGTAGCCCTTCCCGAATCACTTCACTCGCGGAAGTATACATACCGCTTTCAACTTTAGATTGTACCCACTTTTCTAGTTCGATAGTTAGAGAAACGTTCATGTGCAACCTCTAAAAAAGCTTGTACTAATAATTGTACTGGGAATAACAGAAAATAACCAACTTTGTTATTGTGCTGTTCCTATCCAGTTTAATGTAATTATTTATCGGGTGTAGAGATTCTGCGGGTCAGTCTGGTTGGCGCAGCATCTCGTAAGCTATAGGCTACAACCCACTGGAGGCGATGGTCTCCGACCGACCGGAGGTTATGGCATCCAATAGCACTAAACCCATTTGCTTCAATAAAGCAGAATTTCCATCAGGACAGCCATGTTGAATTAGGCACTTAGCACAACCAGTATCACAATGACAATCTCGTGCTATGACCCCAGCCGCATCAGCCAGTTTTGGCAGATGTTTAAACACCGCTTCCGCCGCACCATTGCCGCCATCACTGGTATCATAGAAATAACCTGTGTAATTGTGATTTTCCCCAATTTCCTGCACCACCGTAAAATTTACCTGTTTGGGGTCAACTCTAGCCACTAGCTGTAACGCTCTCATAATTTGATGCCCAAAGCTGTGGATAGCAATCAAATTACTCGAATATTCCCACAACTGTTGATAACCAGGGGGAATCGGTTCTCCACTGCGAGTCAGACGGGTTCTGGTGGTTTTAGCAAATTGCTGGATGTATTCCCGCGCCCTTGAGTTCATCGTTACTTTCACCATTGGGGCGGAAAACTGGGTGAGAAAAGGCTGCTCAAACTTTTCTTCAGACAGGGTTTTCACAATCACAGCTTTGCGGGTGAGTTTGTGACAAAGGGGACAACGCTGGTGTTGAGGTAGGGGTTCTTTGTAGTTAAGACACCGCTTATTCAAACAAGTCTGCTCATAAATTTGCGTCATTAAATTGTAACCACTGGTAATGTGCTTAACTTCACCAAAACTCAGTTCCAGGGTTAAGTATTCTTGACAGTCATCAATTTCACAATTTGGAGAAAACAGCAATGG
>NZ_JAYGHH010000054.1:23288-26090 GCF_034931045.1 Nodularia sp. UHCC 0506 | reverse complement strand
TTTTACTGGGTCAGTTAGCACCGTCAGGCTACTGGTTTGTGATTCTGTACCTGCAACCGTAAAAAGTTGGCTATCTGCTGTCTGTTTTAATATGGCTCGTTTACTGTTGAGGTCGAGGGAAATGCACTGATAAGTCAGCATTTGTCCATGAGCATCTTGTCGTTTGTAGATGGCTTGGGGATGAACTTCACGGTGAGCAATGTCTGCGGAGATTTCTTCTAGTTCTTCCCCAGATGTGGCATCTACTAATTTGATGGTAGTTTGAGATAAACCACCCCGAAAGTTCACATCTTTATGGGGATATCCTTTAGCCCACAAGCCATTGCGACCTTTATGCAGATGTCCTTGGGCTAACAAAAGTTTTGCGATATCGAAAGCGGTTGTGCCAAAATAGTGTTTGATTTTGTGGGTGGGGATGCCTGTTTCTGCGGCTGCACACATCAAATGCTTGGCGGCAAAGATGGGATATTGGTCATTAAAGAATACTTCTTCCACTTCTCCAGATACCAGCATTTCTGGATGTTCTGCTACGTAACAGTCAATGGGATTGAGGGCGTTGGGAAGCAGCAGGGTGATTCCAGGCTGAGAACGTCCGGCTCGACCACTGCGTTGCTGATAGGCCATTTTGGAGCCTGGCCAGCCCCGTAATACACAACATTCTAGTTCTGGTAAGTCAATTCCCGCTTCTAATGCTTCTGTGGCGATAATCCATTTGATTATACCTGACTGGAGTTGGTTAACTACTTCTGCCCGACGCTCAGAGGTGATGCCACTGTAAAATGCGGCTACTTGGTGGGATTTTAACAGTTCTGTGACTTCCCGGACACTGCGGCGAGAGTTACAAAAGGCGATACCTGACTTACCTTGATGGTGTAAAAATTGAATGATTCCCGCAGTGTCGGCTGTTAAATTATAACTAGGTTGAGTGACAATTACTTGTCTGGGTGGTGCAGCGGCTCCACTTTTGCGAATCCAAATCAGGGGTTTGGGGTTGAGTTTAGTGGGTTTTAAGCCAGAGATTTTCAGTGCTAGTTGTTTAGGATTACCACAAGTGGCGCTGAGGAAAATAAATTGCAGTTTCTGGGAGTCACCACCGTAATGGTCTACGGCTAGTTTGATGCGCCGCATTAGCCATGTCATATTTGCGCCATAGCTGCCGGCAAGGGTATGGGCTTCGTCAATCAATATATAGCGCAGTCGCTGATAAAAGTTTGCCCAAGGTGCAGATTTCCAGGTTTGCTTGAGTTGAAAGTGGATTAATTCGGGAGTTACACCTAATATATGCGGTTCGCTTTTGAGGATTTGTTGTCGTTTTTCTGATTTGACATCTCCGGTGAGCATTGCCATGACAGGTCGAGATTTTGTGGGTATGCTGGAGAGTAGTTGCGAGATTTTATGGCATTGGTCTAGTGCTAAGGCTCGCAGTCCATAAAATGCTAAGGCTCGGTGTTCTTGATTGATGCAACCTTCGATAATGGCGGGGTATGTGCTGAGGGTTTTACCACTGGCTGTGGGAGAGGTGAGGATTAAACTTTTACCTTGTCTAATGGCGCGTAAAGTTTTTAGTTGGTGAGAGTAGAGTTGGTTAATTCCTAATGATTGCAGGGCTGTAATTAATTGCTTTGGTAGGTCTTGAGGGATATTTTTGAGATCAGGTTCTGTGGCGGGAATTGTTTGTTGCCAGAGTAATTCTTCACCTAGAAATTCGGTGATATCTGTTGGTTCAGTCAGATGGTGATTTGAGTGGGAATTTTCTGTAATGGGTGTGTTAGGTGGTGTCCAAAGGCTTTGCAGCAAGGCATTATAATTGGGCGTGTTCATTGCGGTGTTTTTTGAACATTGCCCTAAAAAATCCCCCATTGGGGGAGTGATATTGAATAAACTCAGCAAACCTTATTATTAATAATAAATATCTGTAAGAAAATAATAAATAATGTTACAAAAAATTATAAAAATTATAATTAGATGATTTTTTGATTTTACAGTGTTATATATATAAATATTATTTAAAATCTCAAGATTATTTTTAGGACTAAACAATGGCTGAACATCATCCCCTTGGAGATATTGAATTTCTGAGCTACAACCTTTTAAATAGTTATTTACCTGGGTTTCCTATTCTCAAGGAATTAGTACAAAATGCGGAAGATGCTAAAGCTAGTTGTTTAGACTATGGCTGGATGCAAGGTATTCCAAATGCTACACACCCATTATTAAAATCTCCTGCTCTTTTCATGCTGGATAATGGAGAATTTACAGAATACAATGCAAAAGCAATTAGATACATTTTGGGAGGTAGTAGTAAACCCAATGAGCAAGACTCTATTGGCAAATTTGGGCTAGGTCTAAAAAGTGTTTTTCATTTATGTGAAGCTTTCTTTTATATTGCACCAGATATTCAAAATTCAAAATATCGTACTTGGGATATTTTTAATCCTTGGGCGGGCGCACAAAATAAAGATGAATATCATGAAGGTTGGGATTATTTCATTGAGAAAGACAGAGATTTAATCAAATCATATTTAAAAATAATATTAAATAAAAAAGATTATCAAGAAAAATGGTTTATTTTATGGATACCTTTGAGACAACGTAACCATAATACCATACAAAATCAAGAAGAGGATGTTCCTCCTTTTATCAAAAAAGGCGATAATGAATTTTTTGAAAATGGTATCCCCGAATTTTTAAGAAGTAAAGAAACCAGAAAGCAGCTTAGTATATTAATGTCCCTATTAGGAACCATAAATAATATCAAGTATTGGGAAAATGATTGGAGTAAACCTCTATTTGATATTAGAG
>NZ_JAYGHH010000054.1:10553-23263 GCF_034931045.1 Nodularia sp. UHCC 0506 | reverse complement strand
TGCTTCATCACAGCGTCGTTGTAACTTATCAAAATTAACTCGTAATCAAAAACATATAATTCAAGGTAAAATTGATGATGAAGCAAATATTCTGAATTTTATGGGTTCGGAAATTATTTTAGAATCTGCAATTTTCAATAATATTGCTAATAGCCAGGTTTTACCAGAAAAGTTTAGACGTATCACACCTCATATCGCAATAGTTTTTAGTCGGTTACAGGCTAATAATTTTGATAGTAACGCATCCTGTCTAAATCTAAGAACTGCTGTATTTTTACCCATAGGAGAAGATTGTGAAATATCCTGTAAATCTGAATATAGTTATTATTTAACTCTACATGGTTACTTCTTTGTGGATTTTGCTAGAACTGGAGTTCTTGGTTGGGATAAGAATAATTTAAACATAGATAAAAATAAAAAAGCAGGAGATGATGATAGAATTTCATTAGAAAAAGAATGGAATTTTCATCTTTATGAAGCTATTTTAGCGAGAATTTTAGATAAATTCTATCAATTTACTTCTGAATATAATTTATCTGCATCTGAAATATCCGCAATTTGCGAAGCATTGCTGAACTCTCCATTATTTAAAGAAATCAGTAACCGGGGAAAAATATGTCAACAAAAACAGTTGATTTTGTGTGTAAGTCTTGAAGGTAATGAATGGAAATTATTAGATAAAAATATAAAAGTATTAGCACTTCCAAGAGTTCCAGATTGGAATTTGTTTCGCTGTTTTCAAAAAATTTCTCAATCCTCAAGTCATGTATTAACTTTGTCAAAAGCCCATAATCTTCGTTATAATGGCACAAAGTTTGATAAATGGACTGATAAAGAAATAGAATATATTTTCAGTAATTCGTCGGCTGAGAATATTTTTAAAAGTCATATTACCATTAATTATCTAGTTGATTTTCTCAAAGAATGTTGTATATTAAAAAATAATAAAATTGAAAATGATTCAATTCAAAGGCAGTTAATTAAATTTATCAAAACAGGTTTATCTCAATTACAGTGGAATCAAATTAATAACGATATTAAAAATGCTGCACAAAAAATAATTAACTTGATTAAAGATTCAGAAGTGATTTATATAAATATTTCTGAAAACAATATCAACAATATTCTTAAAATAGAATCACTGAGTATACTGTTATTACCAATAAAGCTATTTCCTAATATTCCCAATAATAGCTTTACACAATTAAGAGAGCAAGACGCAACAGCTATTTTCAGATGGTTTATTAATGAATTAGAAACACAAGTGAATCATCCTACTTTTTTAGAGTCAATATTAAGAGAATTTTTGAAGCTATCCAAAAATCATCTCATTAATATTATATCCAATAATCCAAGCTGGCGATGTTTAATTGGATATAACAAACAGAAAATTGTTAAATTCTATTCATACAACGATTTTAAGCAATTCAAACAAGAATCTAGGCTATTTATTAAGTCTAAAGAGAATATGATAAACTGCTTAACACAAGCTATTGTAAGTTTTGAACCTGTTTTAGTTGGAGAAGAAATAGCAAGATTACTACAATCAGATAAAAATATTTTACCAGTGGATTGCAATTTACCTAGTTGTAGGGTTATATTAAGTAAAGCTCCCACATTATCTAAACCCGAATACCGGAAACAACTATTAAATGAACTATTAAAAGAGGTGCATTAACATGGATTTTGCAATTCGTTATTTATTACATGAACAAGCTGACAAATACAACAGTGAAGATCAATTGTATATTATTTCTAAGTCTGATGCTTTATGGGAGAAATTAGCACAACAGGTTTTATCAATAAAAAATGAATCATGGAGATTAATTAATTCTACTTTAGCTGAATCAATTCCTGAAGCGAAATTTAAGCAACTTGGTATTAGTCGTTTAACTAAAGAGGTTGTCATAAATTTATTACAAGAATTAAGAAACCAAGCAGGAAATGGTATTTCTCAATTAGCAGAAATAGAATTAAATGATGATGAGAGAAGAGAAATATTAAATGAGATAGGGAAAAATCCAGAAAATAAACCATTATGGAAAGCACTACCATTACATAAAACTGTGCAAGGACATTTAGTAAGTATTACAGAAAATACTTATGTAGAAAATGAAAATGATCAGACTCTACTTTCATTAAATCAATTACCTGTAAAAGTAACATTAATTAAAAAGAATGCTAATCTTTTACATTTATTAGATGAAGATTGGATTCCGCAATGGAATGCTTCTGCTGCTATGAGAATATTATTAGCAGTTCCTAATCCTCACCATTATACAGAATTAATTTTAAAACTTTGGGAATCTTCCAGTGATGTCAAGAATGAATATCATGATAGCTTAAAACAAGTAGCATGGTTAAGTTTATCTTCTGGTGAAGCGATCGCTCCTAATTACATTATAAAATATCCTAATTATTTACAAAAATTTCAAAAAAAATTAATTGAATTAAATCCAGGTTATTATTTACCTTCTCATTTCAATCTTCCACAGTCTATTTATAAAGATATATCTAGGTTATTTTCCCCAATTAAAGAACAAAAAATTCTCGAGCAAATATTCAATGAGCAAAATTATTTCCCTCAAGTTATTTTTGCTATTTTGGATGAGTTATTAAGAGCAAATAAATTAGATTTAGAACAAAATATTTTATATAAGTTGCAAAATAATCAATGGTTATTAACTGACAATAATCAAATGGTTTCTCCATCTCAGGTTGTTTATATTCCTAAATTTGGAAATGAACTTGAGACTATTCTGGTAGATAACGAATATATTCCTGAAACCAAATTAAATCAACAAGATATTAAGAATTATAAAAATATTTTTGATTGGTTAAGACAAAACTTGTTTATTATAAATAATCAAGCATGGGATATTCTTGGTAAAAAATTAGGTCAATCTTCTTGTTACTTTTTAGGCAGCTTCTCTACAGCCAATTTTCCCTTAGATAAAACTTTAGAGGTATTTAAGACTGTACCTAAAGATATTCTACCAGCTTGGAAATTAATTCAAAAAGTCGTGAAATTACCTCATAACCAAAATATAGATATTTGTAAAAGATATATTTTACCTAATATCTTAGAGGAAATAGAAGAAGAAAGATTAATTCAGTTATTAAACTGGATATCCAAATATTATCATCCTTCTCATCAAAATGCTATGCACATTTATAATGAATATCTCAAACTTTCTACTGAAAACACCAACTATAATTTATCATTAAATATTCTTCCCAATATTTTATTACTTAGTCATAATAATCAGTGGCAACATAGTTATCATTTATGGTATGGAGAAGATCAAGCCATTAAAGACATTATTGATCACAAACATATTCTTAATAAACAACAGGCAAAAATTTTAGAGTCTCATATAAATATAAATGTTATAGATGCTAAGGAAGACTTCAATAATACTCAGGAAGTAAATCTTTCAGTTGTATCTGATCAAATAAATACTTTAAGTAAATACGACTGTTTAACAGAATATTTTCAAAACTGGAAATCTTCAGCACTTCCAGAAGCTATAGGAGCTTTTATTTGTTTGGTTGCTGGTAGTAATAAATATTTACAGAATCTGGCTCAAGAGTTTGTTGGTAAAAGAGATATACTAAATATTTTTACAAGATTTACTGATAAATGTAATTGGCCTGATTTTGAATTTGATATTGAAGTTAGCAGTGATAAAACACAAAAATTTACTGCTATTACAGGGCATAAATTTACAGCTAATCTTAGTTATAAAAATACATATAATAGAAGATTATTTGTCAATCCTTTAGATCCAAATACTAGGAAATTAGTTATACGTCCCATAGAAAACCCTGAAGATGCAAGTAGAGATGAGCTTCATGAAATATTGTATAAATCTGCAAAACACCTCATTCATTATGTTTATCAAATAGATACAAGTACATTAAATGAGAAGTTTCAAGATGTTTGGAATGACTTAATCAAATCTGAACAGTTAGAATTGAAAGTTGCTAGGAATGTAATATTAAGAGGTATGGAATTTGTAGTAGAAATGTTGGGGGTTAATCGCAGAAATGAAATAGTTAAGGATCTACTTAATCAACTACAAAGATTAGTTTACAATAAAGAGGAACGCAAAAATTCTAAACAAGACTATAATATAATTGATCAAGAAATAGATCAAATCCAAGAAACTTTAGCTAATCTTTTAGAAGATAAAACTTCAAATAATCAAGTTGCGTCTGATTTTTTAGAATGTGTAAGACAAAAAATTTCTGTATATGGTTATCATTTTTCTAGTATTCCCTTTGAAATTTTCCAAAATGCTGATGATTCATTAATCGAGTTAGAAAAGATGGGAGGTAATCAATCTTTAGAATCTAGCCGTTTACAATTTATTCTTGAGTATCGCAAAAATACCATAAGTATGATGTACTGGGGAAGACCTATAAATTGCTTTCGACATCCTCAATATAATCAAAATAATTGTGAAGATCAAGGCTTTGAAAGAGATTTACAAAAAATGTTATCTTTTAGCCAGTCTAATAAATATCATACTAACCAGCTTCCTAATTCTCTGGAAGAATCAGATACTCAAACTACAGGAAAATTCGGTTTGGGATTTAAAAGTGTTCATTTAATATGTCAAGAACCTCATATAGTTAGTTATCGTACTGCATTTAAAATTATTGGTGGATGGTTGCCTAGTAAATTATCCCATCTGGATTCTACCAATCTTAGTTTTAATTTAAGCAAAATCAATTCAGAATTAGTAGATGGAACAATCATACAATTAAAAATAGATCCTCAAGTTAATACGGATTATCAACAAATTCTCAAGACTTTTCATGAACTAATAGGATTATTATTAGTTTTCGCTAATAGAATTAGAACTTATACGTTTTTATGCGAAGGAAAAGAAGTTGTAACCAATTGGCATCCTGTATATTTCCAGGAAATACAGAGTATTCAAATAGGATTAATTAGAATTAATCAAAGACAAATCTATGCTTTATGTTTTAAATTAGGAAATATAGGTCATTTTTTAATTTCTGTAAGAGAAAAAGAAAATGGTTTAGAATCATGCTTAACTAAAGATATTCCCACAATTTGGGTAACAGCACCTACCAAAGAAATTTTAGACCTCAATTTCATTATTAATGGTCAATTTGACTTAAATCCTGGACGTTCTAACTTAATTGAAATAGGATACAATAAGAATTTAAGGTTGGCTCAAGAATTAGGTAAGTTATTAGGTGAAATATTATGCTTATTCTTTGAGCAAGCTAATGAGAACTGGAAACAACTACAAGAATTACTGAGTTTAAATAATACAAGTCATTATCAGTTTTGGTATTGGATGTGGCAAGAATTAGTTGCATCTTGGCTGGAAAGAGATTTAACCAATAAATATAATTTAATTCGTGGAATTTTAGGAGGTAATCACGGTATGGGTTATTTATTAACTCATAGTTCAGCATTACCTAATGGATTATTTCAAGAATATCAATGTCTTGTTTCTCCTCAAAATATTCGTTATGTACTGGAAGGAATTTTAAAACAAGAGGAATATTTTATTAATGTATTTAAGTGGCAAAAAGTAAAAGAAAAATGTCATCATTCAGAAATTATTCATTCTCGTATCTGGCAACAATTCCAGAAATTATTGAATGTCAATTTTAGAAAATATCAATTTAATACCAAGACATTAAACTTACTGCAAATTTTACAATGGCAATTACCAAAATCTGAGGCTAATATTGAAATAGTAGAGGAAATAGGCAGTTTAATTAATCCAAACAATTTACAACATATTCAACAAAATAATTTATCAGAGTATGCAGGATTAATTACTTGGTTAAAACAAGTTCGCTTTTTAAGCCAAGCTGAGACTTATCAAAATAGCTGTAATCTATTAGTAAAAAATAGTGAAGACATAGAAGAAAAACTTTTGTCAGCTTTTGCACCAGATAATCATGTTTTAAATACAGAATATATCACTGATAGATTAGAATTTTTCTATGCTTGTCGTCCAGAAAAACCAACGATAGAAGATGCAAAATTAATTGAATGGATTAAGATAATTAAACCAGAAGATAAAGAAAGACAGTTAGCAGTTAAAGAATACATTTACCTAAAAAATAAATATAGTAGTTTATCCGATAAATTACTAAAAGATTTGAAAAAAATTGATTGGTTACAAGTTATTGTTCAGCCTAACATCAGTATAACAGAGCTGGAAAATTCTGGAGTCACAGATAAAACAGGGGAAACTGGAGAAGGAGATATAGAATATGGAGATCCAGGAGAAGAACTTGCTAGGTTATTTTATAAGCAAATCTATAGTGAAAAAAAATATCAACTTGATTACAATGGCGGACTTTATGATTACTTGTTATCTATAAATGGAGAAAAATTTAAAATAATAGAAGTTAAAACTATTAGTAGTAAATCAATAAGATTTCCAGTATTTGAATGGAATCTTTTAGGTACTGAAAAGCAATTTTATGAATTATTTATTGTCTTACATTCATCAGGTAATGTTCATAGGGTTATTAGAATTAAAAATGTTTGGGAAACTTTAACGCAAACATTAAAAAGTTTAGAATTACAGTATTTAACACAAGAAACAAAAGATATAGAATCTTTGATTGGTTTACAAAAAGATAAGAAAACAAATCAAAATGTGATTATTTTAAATTGGCAGAGACTAATTGATTCTTATAAAACAAAAAGTAGAGATGAAAATATTATGATTTATAACTGCTATGCAAAACTGATTAAAGGTCAAAGAAAAGTAGAACCAGATCCATTCTCTGGAGGGTTTATTTTTAATAATTAGAGTTTTTTAAGATATTAAACCAAACAAAATATCAATGAATTTATTTATCGCTTACTCCAGCAATTTTGTATTTTAGACCGACCTTAAACATCCAATCCAAAATCAAAAATTCTTCTCAACTTCCTCCAGGTTAAACTACCTGAAACAACCTACAAACACCAAGAATCACCACCAGTAAATCCTTACCCTTCAGCACCTCTCTTAATAGACATCTCCAACTCTAAAATCATAGTCACCGCCTGAGCTAGATTGGTATAACGTGAGATAATATAAAAATAGAATCTAATAAAAAATATTATGCAAGCATACAAACTCAAAGGAAAAATTGATTCATCTGGTAACTTGGTAATTACCGAACCCTTGAATTTACCTCCTGGAGATGTAGAAATTGTAGTTTGGCAAGCTACTGAGACGCTTGATAATACCACAACCCCAGCAAGCGAATCAGCACCAGAAATACCTAGAAGACGAACCAAAATCAAAGCCTTGCAAAACTGGTTTGAAAAAACCCAACCAGCACCTCCTGATTTTGATCCAGATCAAGCTAGATGGGAATATTTAAAGGAAAAACATAATCTGTGAAAGTATTACTTGATACTAACATAATTATAGATATTGCCCTAGAACGACAGCCTTACTTCACTAATAGCGAAACAATTTTCGCATTTGTTGAACAGGGGCAAATAGAAGGCTACATTTCAGCATCAACTATTAGTGACCTTTACTATATTATCCGTAAACAGAAGGGTCGAGATTTAACTATTGAGTTTTTGCAAACCCTACTTACCTTCTGTCAAATTGCTACGGTAAATCAGGTTGTAATTACAATGGCTTTCACAACCCATTTTAAGGATTTTGAAGATGCCATTCAATACTCAACTGCGGTAGTCAATCAATTAGATGCGATTATTACCCGTAATCCTCAAGATTTTCCGGTCGTGACACCTCGAATTCTCACTCCTGACCAATTAATTGCGGAATTAACAAATTCTCCTTGACTAACTTAAGCAACTAATTTTGGATTTTAGACAGAAATCAAATATCTCATCCAAAATCCAAAATTATCACTTTCTGCTGATTAAACTACCTTAAATAACCTGCTAGCACTAAGAATAGCTGGTAATAAATCCTTACCTTCAGCACCCCTCTTAATAGACATCTCCAAATCCAACATCATCGCCACCGCTTTAGCTAAAGCATTGATGCTTGTATTTGCTACCTCCTGACGCAAATAGTAAATGCGATGAGGATTACTGATTCTGCACAGTTGAGCTAATTCACTATCTTTCTTCACCCCAGAAACTATCGCAGATTTAACCCATAACCAAGTTCTAAACTGCGTTATCAGGGTGCTAACAATCACCATTAATGGTTCGGCGCGAGACAGCAAATCATCCAGCAATTGCAAAACTTGATTGCTTTCACCTTGACGCATAGCAGCTGCTAGTTGTAGGCTATTTTGGGTTTGACATGGCACTAACTCTTTCACCTCTGCCAACTTGAGTTTTCTGCCATGAGCATAGATAGACAGTTTGCCTAACTCAGTGGCTGCACGGGTGATATCATTACCAATTGCTACTGCTAAATATGCCACTGCATCCGGTGACAGCCGCAGGTGAATTTTTTCAGCCTCAGTGCTAATAGCCTTTTCAATCAAATCAGTCCGCCAAGGTGGTATTAATGGCAACTCCAGCAACTTGGCATACTTGACCAGATGTTTGTAAATCTTCAGACGCTTATCTACATTCGTAGCAACAAACACCAAAATTGTAGATTCAGGCACTTGCATAAGTTGCTGCAAAGTTTCTAACTCAGTCATGCCCCACTGTTTGAGGTGGCAATTTTCCACGATCACCAGTTTTTTACCACCTGTGAGCGAACGAGTGCGGGCTACACTCATGGCTCGGTCAAGGTGATTCGCTGGAAATCGGTGATAGCATAGTGTCAGCCATTGAAAATCAATCTCTGCTTTGTATTGGTTCAGCTGTTCCTGAATCGCGTGTTGGTCGTCACCAGTGAGCAAAACAATCATCTTCTCACCCCCCATGATTGCTGTAATTAGCAGTTTGAATCAACACAGTGATGGGTTTTTGACTTTGGGTAGCTCGTTGCAACATTTTAGCGATCGCTTGTTTATTGCCCTCAAACTTTTTCAGGTAAACTGGTGTCACCTCTAAAATTGCCTGGTCATCTTGCAACTTCACCAACTTTGCATGACTCAACAGCTTGTGACTACTCGGTTTGGCTGTATCTAATACCTGCTGCCAAATTTGAGCCAGGTTACTACTATTGGCGGCAACGGTTGGTAACAATTTGCGATCATCCCCTTCGTCATCCACAGGTTTAGCAGTCACCTTGTTTGTGGTATATACTCCAAATGTTGGTAACAATTTGCCACTATGTCCTTTGTCATACATGGGTTTATTTACCGTTTTGGTGGCAGCGACAGGCAATAAACCGGGCATCAGGTTCAGTAAACAAACTTCTAGCCATACCGCAGCATTGACCGCAGACCGCAGATAGCTTTCTGCTTTTTGTAACTCTGCTAAAGACAAATTCAGGGTATCAAAATTCCAGTGCTTTGCTAAAGCTGTCAGTTGGGTATGGCTAAGACAACCAGTGAGCAAAGCTTGTGATTGGGGTGCAGACTTAATAATCAGTAAGTCTCGGTATGTTTGCAGTAAATTAGCCAGAATCAATTTGGGCGTTTTACCAGAGTCTACCAATTCTCTGGCAACTTGCAAGAGATTAAAGGTATTATTGGTGGATATGGCCTGGAAAATTGCCATTAGTTCGGTTTCGGTAACACCGCCAGCCATTTCCATGACATGATGGGCAGTGATAGCTGTATCCAAAAGTCTCACCTGACCGAGTAATTGCAGTGCATCCCGTAAACCACCATCGCTGAGTCGAGCGATCGCACTCAATGCCTCATCATTAATAGTAATAGATTCCGCATCGGCTACAATACGCAGATGCTGCACAATTGCCTGCACAGACAAAGTGCGAAAGTTCAACACCTGACAACGACTGATAATAGTAGGTAACACCTTGTGTTGTTCGGTGGTGCAGAGAATGAAAACCACATGAGGCGGTGGTTCTTCAATACACTTAAGTAAAGCATTTTGGGACTGGGTTGTGAGTTGATGCGACTCATCAAGAATAAATATTCGGTAACGTCCTACCACTGGTGCTAAAGTACAACGTTCAATCAAAGCACGGGCATCATCCACACCATTGTGAGAAGCAGCATCAATTTCGCTCACATCCAGACTATTGCTACTTTCGATTGAACGGCAGGATTGACAAATACCACAAGGTTGGTCGGTTGGTTTTTTAGTATTGAGACAATTGAGAGATTTAGCAAATATGCGTGCAGTTGAGGTTTTACCCGTACCTCTAGAACCTGTGAGCAAATAAGCAGGTGCAATTTGCAGGTGTTTGACAGCATTTGTGAGCGCAGTTTTGATGTATGGCTGTCCCACCAATTCTGCTAAGGTTTGGGGTCGATATTTGTGATGTAGGGCGACTGTAGACATACGCTTTATCTGAATTCGTCGCCCTTACCCCTGTTAAGGGGGTGAGATTTTAGTTTAAATTTACGAACAAGCTTTGCGATATTTGATACAATATAGCTGAAACAAACCATAGATAAAAACTTTATTGATAAATTCTACATTTTAGGTCGAGGTTGTCTTTGTGCTTTAGGTAAGATTTGCATAGTATAAGGATCACAACGCTCAAACAGTGGATTGAACCATTCAATAGCTTCTAAACCAGAAAAATTTTTTACAGGTAGCCCCAGTACATAGGTTTCATCATCATAAATAATCCCGAATGTTTTAGCTGATCCTTGCCGATGTATGCCAATGAGTTGCGGAACACCACCACTGAAAGGATCATATTTACTCCGCAAAGAATCACAAAAGGCGCTGAAAACTGCCCGACTAGTGCCTCCTACACCAGTGTTCTTCCATTCCAAATTGCTTTTTTGAATAGAATCTTTACCAGAACCAAGGCTTAACACAAGTTCAGATTGAGTAGGAATTGAGCATCTACAGCAAATCCAGCCTTGATTAGCCGTCCAACTTAACTTATAAAGTTCAAAAGTAGAAGTAAGTCCCATTCCAATACGTGAACAATATGCGATGTCAAACGCCTGTCTTGCCTGTTTGGGAAACAACTTGAATGAATCTTGAATCAAAGTAGAAAGTTTCTCAAACTTCGTTGAAGGTTTTTCATCAAACTCAAACAACAACCCGTTATCTACAAGCTGAATAGCTTGACTCAATGCTAGAGAGGGAAATAGTACATCCCCACAATAGCCAAAAATATCAGGATAAGTACGAGAGGCAAAGAGTTTTCTACCTCTGTCCCATTTTGCTTGAGTTCCCCAGCTAATCCGGCTATCACTCGCAAAATAGAATGAAGTCATACCTCGACTATTAAACTTTAATTTCTCCTGTGCCAGTTGAATATGCACTCCGGTCAAAATATATTTATTTTCATCAGTGCTGACGGCATAAATCACACCTTTCAAACCATCTTTGAACCCGGTGGTTGGCAGAGAAATGGGAGTAGCATCAATTGTATGAGCAGGAGGAAATTCTTCAGCACCCATGCCTCTAATTTCATACTTCCCATCTGCATCAGATAAGCCCAGTGAATAGACTTTACTTTGCTGGTCGTCATCAGCAAGCTGTGTCATTTGAATTTGACTATTCAGGGAGATATGACCATTAGGACAATGCTTGACTATCTCCAAGAGAATTTGCACTGGGACAGTAATTTCACCCTTTAATAAAACCTGTGCCTCAAAACTTGCTTGAATCGTTAGGGCTAAATCGGTGACAGTTAAATGTATCTGCTGTGTTGCGACATCTGCAATCATCAGGACATTAGCAAGAATAGGATGGGTAGGTTTAGCTGGGGTAGCGCAACTAACTAAGAAGAGGGCATCGAAAAATTTAGTTTGTGAACAAACTACCTCCATCCCTGATTCGATGAGTGGTTGCGATTTTGACTTTGATTTAGTAGACCGTTTCTTAGTACGCTTATTTGAGGATGCAGTTGGAGTATCAGCATTTGGAGATGCAGGTTTTTTCTTCTTACCTACAGGCGTTTCTGCGCCATTTGCTGCTCCTTCATTTTCGGTTGGCTCAATTTTAGAAGTAGCTGCACTGGTTTGTTTGCTCTGCTTTGCCGAATTCAGCCTTTGTTTTGGCGCTGTTTGAGTCATGATGATTAATTTCTGGTTGCGTCACTACTATCCGGGTGACTGCGATAGCAGAAAAAGAAAAATGAACTACGCACAACAGCTTACGACTGAGATGTACGTTTCCGACGCTTCAGAGGAAGCTATCCATTACGCACAAATTTCTTCACATAAAGATTGACAAAAACCAGAAATTGTGTATTCTCTATGGCAAGACCCAAAAGTCAACCAAAGGCATTAAAAGCTCAATTGCCAAAACCAATTGAGCCATCCAAAATTTCGCTGTTTTTATGATTTAAACCTAGATTTACCAAATTTTTACTTAATTTTAGCTGGATTGGGATTGTTATGCCTAGATTAAATTTTTTTATATAAATCTGTATATTAAGCGCAATTATTGGCATTCATCAAAGATTCAGCCGCAGAAACAGTCCCAAAGTTACGGAGAGAACGAAACCGATTGGTAATTTCAGCCATTGCATCTAATAGTTCATCCTCATCCGCAGTCTGAATTACTTCCACGAGCGATCGCTTCAAGGATGTGGCTGACTGATTCTCTTTACCTGACACCAATTGATAAAAGAATTGTTTGGAACCAGGAGCTAAAACTTCCATCCCATCCAACAACCTTGACAAAGTGGTAGTGCTAACGTCGCATTTTCCTCGGCGAAACTCAG
>NZ_JAYGHH010000054.1:6764-10290 GCF_034931045.1 Nodularia sp. UHCC 0506 | reverse complement strand
AGTCGCACAGGATTTAGTTCATTTAATCATGCCGCAGTACAACCCAGACCGAGATAAGTGGGTACTTTGTCAAGCAGTTCACTGTGACGCATCGAAACGCTGGGAGAACGTACCCATTGAAAATTTTGATACCCGGTTTATTCCCAGTATTTGTCAAAAGTTGGATTTAATTAATCGAGAACAGTGGCGTAATAGTGTAAAACAACAAATTAACATCCGCCAACTGGCTAAAAAACGGAAAATGCCTGGAAGTGGCGATCGCACCGAAAATGACAACCGCGAAGTCCAGCAACGTAAACAAGAAATCGAAGGCAATGATTATGAGGAATGAATGAAAATGTAATAGAATGTAGATTGTTAAATCTAGGCATCAATGAATAATAAAAATTCGTTGTTGTCGAGTGCCAAATTATCTGGCAGCGTTGACAAAATGATGATACTTTTGCCAAAGTCTTGTCTGCATTGCATTAATAGACAGAGTTGTTTAGTTGGGGTAAAGGTAAGCGGCTTATGTTTTTTCGAGTAACATATTAATATTTAATATTTAGAGTAATGCTAGAAATTAACTTTCAACAAATTCGTCCTTATAATGGTGGCTTGACAGACGCATTTGAAGAATTATGCTGTCAAATATTTCACCGACTGTCTGATAATTCAATTCCAAATTTTCAACCACCACAAGGAAGCCAATTTCAACGTTTTCGAGGTGCAGGGGGTGATGGTGGAGTTGAAGCAATTTGGATTTTACCTAATTGTGATAAGTGGGCAATTCAATCTAAATATTTTCAAAAAGATAAATTAGAAACTTCTGAATTTAATCAAATGAAAAATTCACTGGAAACGGCAGTGAAGAATCATCCTGAAATTACCCAATACATCTATTGTATTCCATTTGATTCTACAGGAAAAAAAGCAGAAGGTAAGCTAGGAAAAAGTCAAACCGAAAAACTTGAAGAATGGAAAGAAAAGCAACTAGCAAATTTAAAATCTAATAATATTAATCTTTCTATCGAATTTTGGACAGAACACATACTAAGAGATTATTTACTTGCTGTAGATAAAGGAGGTGGTTTACGTCGCTATTGGTTTGACCATGAAGTGATGACAAATGATTGGCTTGAGAAACGATTAAATGACGCTGAAGTTCAAGCAGGTAAGCGTTATTCTCCAAAAATATCGGTAAATATTCCTGCTTTTGATGCTTTGGAAGCTTTTGCTCGTCAAAATGCCTGGAAAGAACAAGTAGATAAGTATTTAGAAGAATTTAATGAAAATATTCAACAATGGCATAGTCATGTCAAAAATGTAAACGAATTACCAGAAAATAGCCATCAAATAGTCGAAAATATTACAGAACAGATTATTTCACTAAACTCGATTTTAAATCAAGATATTTATCCTCAATCTTCTAATGATTTACAGAAAGTAATATTACAAATTGGGAATCTAATAGAAAACATAATACAAGTAGAACAAATATTTCTTAATGAATTTATAGAAAAGCATGGTAAAAATGCAGATAATCCACAATTTCGACAGTTTCATGCTGAATATCAATGTGATTTTCCTGCCGCAAAGTTAGATACAACTCGTGATTTACTTAAGTTTTTATATAAAATGGAGAAATGGATAAATAGTCCAGAATTTATTTTACCTAGAAGCCAATTTATGTTGCTTCGTGGTTGTGCTGGAGTTGGTAAAACCCACGCTATTGTGGATCATGCCCTACATATTAATAAAGCAGGACAAATATGTTTAGTATTTTATGGGGAAGATTTTACTGGAGATGAACCTTGGAAGATTTTTGGTAATAAATTGGGTTTATCTAGCAATATCAGCAGAGATGAACTTTGGGGAATGATTGATTCCGCAGCCGAAGCAACAGAGAAAAATGCCATCATTTATATTGACGCACTTAATGAATCATCGGAAAGGCGAAGATGGAAAACATCTTGGTTAGAACCTCTACGTCAAAAAATTACTAATTTTCCAAGATTAAAATTATGTGTTTCATGTCGCGATACTTATTTAGATGACGTATTTGATAATAGAAGTAAATGGGTTGAGTTTGAACATAACGGTTTTCTTGGACGTGAGTTTGATGCAATTAAGCAATTTTTTAAATTTTATAAATTAGAAATACCAGCTACACCATTATTACAATCAGAATTTGCCAATCCTTTATTTTTACATTTAGTTTGTCAAGCTATAGAAGGACTTGAATCTAGAATATTACCTCTGGGTACTATTGGATTTACTGATGTTTTACGTTTATTACTTGAGGAAAAAAATAAACGAATATCAGAAATTTGTCGTTATGATAACAGAGATGACAATGTTACTGAAGCTGTTAATGCTTTAGCCAAAAAAATGGCTGAAGAAAAAACTAGACTACTTTCAAGAGTAACAGCACAAAAAATTGTTAATGAGATATTTTCTGTTGAGGATAGCGAACGTTCACTATTTATTCAATTAGAAAAAGAAGGTTTAATTGCTCTTATTGAACAAAAAACTAGACCTCTTGCACCTAAACAATGGTTTTGTCGCTTTACATTCGAGCGTGTAGCAGACTTTTTGATAGCGTTATTTTTATTAGAAGAAGTTGAAGGTAATCAACTTAATCCTACCAATCCTAATGCAATACAATCAGTTGATGAATTAAGCAATATTGTTATCAATAATTTTGATAATAAAACTTTAAATGAAAATCAAGGTTTACTAGAAGCACTTTCAATTATTTTACCTGAAAAATTTAACGTTGAACTAATTGATATTATTAATGATAATACCAATATAAATATAGATCGTTATAAAATTTTGACAATTATTGCTTCTGGATTTCAATGGCGTGCTATTGAAAATTTTTCTGAAAGAACTGAAGAGTTAGTTTATGGAGGTTTATCTAATTCTAATTGTTGTCCAAACATCTTAGATTCTCTGTTTGGAATTGCTGTAATTCCAAATCATCCACTTAATGCTGAGTTTATTAATAATTTACTAGAACAACAGCTTTTGACAACTAGAGATCCATTTTGGTGTGCTTCGCTTTATGAAGATTTTGAAAAGCAAAAAGGAGCTTGGCGTTTAATTGAATGGTCACTGAAAGCAGATTTATCTTCATTTAATGAAGAAACTAGTAGTTTATGGGCATTGTTTTTAAGTTGGTGTTGTGCCGCTTCAGATAGACGAGTTCGAGATAGAGCAACTAAAGGTTTAACCAGGCTTTTTATTAGTCATCCTAATATTATTAAAATTACTCTAATTAGATTTCTTGATATTGACGATGATTATGTTTTGGAAAGAGTTAGTTTAGCTGCTTATAGTTCAATCTTGGTTGTAGATGATAACAATTTGGTTAAGGATGTTGCCAACACAATTTATGCTGAAATTTTTGATATAGGTAACATCTCTGAAAATGCGCTTATTCGTGATTGGCTAAGATTAATTATTGAATTAGCTCATAGTCGTAATCTATTAAATAGTACTATTGATATCAATAAATGTAGACCTCCTTACAACAGTCAAC
>NZ_JAYGHH010000054.1:3552-6739 GCF_034931045.1 Nodularia sp. UHCC 0506 | reverse complement strand
CAGATTCCTTCGGAAGAAGAAATTTCTGATTTAATAGAGCAAGATGCTTTTAAGAGGAACATGAATCTGGGTGAATTCCCTGGTGGATTTGGTGGAACTGATTTTGCCAAGTATGTTTTAGAATTTCGTGTTCTTGATCGCTATAATCTTCAATCTGTCGGAAATGATTATCAGCTAATCTATAATTGGTTTATTAAAAGTGTTTCTGAATTAGGTTATCCAGGTTTTAATGAACAGTGCTATAAGTATGATCGCTATCTTATAGGGAAATATGGTGGAGGAAGAGGGAGAGAAACTTGGGCTGAAAGACTTGGAAAAAAATATTATTGGATTTTATTACATCGGTTAGCAGGAATTTTGGCAGATCACTTTCCGAGGAAAATAGATTCATGGGAAAACGAAACTTCTCTTCCAAGATTACAAGGTATAGAATTACGGGATATAGATCCCACTGATTTAAGAGTTTTTTATCCTCAAATAGAAATTAACACTGAATGGTATCAACCTATTAATTATGATTTCGATATTACAAAAAATTTAAGTCATGATAAATGGGCAGAATTAAAAGATTTTCCCAACTTAACAGAAATAGTAGGAGTTACTGATAAACAAGGTAAAAAATGGTTTCATCTATCACTTTCTTCTTCATTAGAAAAAGTTAGTTCTAATGAAAATAATACAAAATATCCCCATCGAAATTTAAGGACTTTAATTAACACTGCTTTTGTACCTTATTCTGATATAGAAAATATTAAAAAAGAACTGTCTAATAATAACTTTCCTGAAAATTTAATGATTCCGCATGACAACAAATTATTGATATTAGAGTACCCGAATACTGTCACTTGTCACCAACGTTTTGAAACTAGAAAAATAGATTTAGAATGTGAAATTCCAGGTACAGAAAATGCAGAACTCACAAGGATTCAAATTTTGAGGGGGAATGAGTGGGAATATGATTGTAGTCAAGATGAATATTCTGAAAATATTAATGTCCCTGTACCAGATTTAGTTAATTTTGGTAACTTAAAATGGGATGGTCAATCTAGTTGGTTAGATGAGTTTAAAACTATTCAGGTTACTGAAATATCTACAGGAAGTGGTTTTGGTCTTTTGATTAAAGGTGATTATCTTAAAAACTTTCTTCAAGCTTCTTCGTTGGCTTTAATTTTTATTGGATTTCAAGAAAAATTCGTAATTAATAAGCAATTTTCCGGAGCTTCTAGTATTCATGGGCTTAGAACCGTATACATTTTTGATGGTCAGAATATTATTAATGCCTACCAAATCCATAAAACCATAACGTAAGAGCATTCGGCGAAGTTTTATAATACCATTCATCGGGCTGTTGGAAGCCTACCCTTAATTAAAAATTGCAGGGTAGGAGTATACCACGCATCAACGAATAATAAAGATTCGTTGTCTAGCCCGTGAACTGGCAACATAATACAAACGATTAAACTCTCTAAACTTAGCAACAACCGCTTGACCGTCATCTCCTCGTTCTGAATGAAGTCGCTTACTTAAGTCCTTACCGTCAATACCCACTTCTAAGAAAGTGCTACCTTGACTATTGTGAACAGTGAGTGCAAAGCAGTTTCTCACATGGGCAAACTGTTCTAAATGTCTGTAATACTGCTTCCACAAAAAGGGATTACGCTTGGCAGTTTTGAGTAAGTGTTTAGTTTCTTGGTTAAATCGTTTTTGCTCGTCTTCATGTAAAACGTAGATTTGACGCACAATTCCGTCATCTGTCTTGATCTTTAACCGCCAAGCATGATAATTGTGATAACGGTCTTCAGAAACATCTAAAACAGTGAATTCTGTAGATGTAGAAAGAATTACACTTTTACTATCAGGAGCCATTACCGGGTCTCTGGTTATTAATCGTTCTCCAGAAATAAATCGATTTATATTTTCACCATATAAATGTCTACGAATTTGTTGGTTATAAAAGTCAACTTGAGCATTCGTCCAGCACAGAATCCGCAAACAATCGGGGTTGTTGACAAATTCTTTAGACATCTTTTTGTAGGCATATCGCAGCAAAGTTTGGCGTTTAACCATCAGCGCTCCATTACTTTTATCAGGCAGATATTTGGCATAAGGCTCAAATGGAATCCGGCTTTTAGTAACTGCATAACGAGAAGCCGTGACAAACTCTAGTAAGGGGCTACCAGTTCCCTGACGCACAACTTGAGTTAATATGGCTTTATTTGGCACTTGAAAACTCAGGGATTTTCCTTCATTCACTGGATTTAATTGTGCAGGATCACCCATGAGAATTATTTTGAGTTTTGTCCTTATGGATGATTGGTGAGCAAGATTCTCAATCCAGTTCCAGAGTTGTTTGCCAATCATTGAACATTCATCAACAAAGACAACATCAAACAAATTGATGTAAGAAGGGCCGGTTTGCTCAAGGACTTTTTCTTTACCTCTAGTCGGGGTATAGCCGGGATACGTGCAAAATGGGACACGTTGTAAAGTTTTGTAAACAAAAACTCTACAACCCTTGCCAGAAATACCTTCACAAATTATCAAGCCAAAACTAAAATCCCATCATCATCCAACAAATTCGGCACAGCCTCCATATCAATCAAGTAATCGCCAAAACGCTTAATATGACTAGTCATATAAGGACTCAATGCCGCCACATCTTCACGATTAATCAAATGACCAGCCTTCAGTAAATCCCGCAAAATATCAGTTAAATCCACAACATTGTGGAAGATAACAGCATTAGCAACCAAATCATTATATTTAATAATCTTCTCCTGCTCAACTGGATCGTTATTAGCAATAACTCCAAAACCACCAAAGAAAAACCACTTAGAGAAACCGTTATAAGCCTCAACAATATTCGTAGCAGCAGTAATCTGTTGTCGCAACTTCATATCCGAAATATATTGCAACAGAAATACCGTCCTAATTACCCGTCCCAACTCCTGAAAAGCTTGGTATAACCTATTTTTGCGACTATAATTTCCCAGCTTTCGTAACAACACCGCACTCGAAACCTTACCAGTTTGAATCGACAATACAACCTGTAAAATATCTGGCCAATGATTTTCTATTTTGACCCAATCAATCGCATCCTTAAACAAAGAATCAATATGCTCGTAAACCGTATCATTATTTGGACGGAAGAAATTTAAATCCTTCCAATTCCGAATTCGGGGCATTA
>NZ_JAYGHH010000054.1:1147-3463 GCF_034931045.1 Nodularia sp. UHCC 0506 | reverse complement strand
TAACTTAATCCCCAACATATGTGACAACGCAAACACAGGCGTTGATTGTCCCTGAGTATCTGCATGAATCGTATGAGGCTGAATATCAGAAAAATTTTTTAACAAACCCTCAATAATATAAACAGCCTCCCAAGTCCCACAGGAAATAAAATGACTAAACAGCGCCACATAGGTATCAGAAACATGGTGGTAAGCAATCCCTCCGTAGCCACCATAGCGGATATGATACTCAGATAGCAGATTCTCTTCGTAGAGTTCATACTTAGTCCCATCCGCCGCCGCCGTTGTCCCATCACCCCAAATCCCCGGCAGCTTTAAAACATTGTAACGATTAATAATATCCACAAGGGCGGCATTCAGTTTATCCACACTCACATGACGGCGATTAACAAACGATATTTGCTTCCCTGTAACAATACCTCGCATATGTCTTGCCGCCTGAGTCGGTCCCAAATTACAACCATAAGTAAAACTAGTCAACAAGTAACGTTCAGTCGCTCGTTCTAACTTTGGGTCGCTCCCACTCATTGGACCAAAATGGCGGGTAAAATTAGTCCAATAATCAACATTTCGCAAAATATCAATCAAATTACGTTCTGGAAACCGTTCTGACACAGCATCCAGCAAAATCTTAGCCGACGGACTCAAATCATGACGTGGAGACTTTTTTAATACAGGTTCACCCAAATTATTAATCACAAGTTGACGATTATCAGGATAACCAGCATCCACATTCAAAGCTGTATCAGTCAACAAAGACTTGAGTTGTTCAATAAAACCAACCGCATTATTCGCAAAACCCAAATCTTGACAATACTGGTCAATCAATGGTAAACATTCTGACCAAGGCAACAACTGTTCTCGATGATCTGCGTAATTCTCACTTCCCTTGACGCAAATATCTCCCGACCTCAATTCAGCCATTAAGTAAGAAAAAACACAAACTTCCAAATGGCGACGCACAATTTTAGTTTTGTTGCCTTGTTCAACAAGTAAAAGCTTCTACCATTGGGGAGAAGCAAAATCTAAATCAATAGTATTATTAAAGAACTCACCACGCCGTGATTGATTTTCTAGAAGAAAATTTAATGCCTCAACTACACTTTGTTCACTGGTAGTGGATTCAAACTTCAAAGCGCTTAACAGTCTGAAAAAGCTAATTTCATAACCAAAAACAATCTCAATCTCAAATTTTAAATGACTGCGAATGTGGTTAATTATTTTCAGTGGGATATCTGTAAGAGATGGAAAATAACCTAGTCTTTGAAATGATTTTAAGATGACGAGCAGATTCAAAATATTACTTTCACCTTTAGCTGTCGTATAAGCAAAAGCAATTTCTGATTTAGTTGGGGTATAAATGTCTGTAAGTTCTTTGGTGGTAAAGTGGCGCTTAAATCTAGGGTAAGCGGTACGTTCTATAGATGTCACTATGTGTAGGTGTGTAAAATTTGAAACTTCAAAAGATATATATCACTAATCAGCCACTCCTCTGGAGTTTATGTAGAGAAACATTACCAAAAACAACTGTTTATGGGCAAGTTTTTAACATGGAATGTGTGGGGAGTTGATTGTGCCGTACCCAATACCGAAGTACCCAATTACCTTTTATGGGCAAGTTGGTTTTTATGACTCATAATGCTCCACCCAAAAAAATTACCAATCTAGAGAAACGCACACGAGAACATCTGCTACCCAATGAAGTTGAAGCTATGATCAAAGCCGCCTCATCTGTCGGGCGGCATGGTCATAGAGATTCGACTTTAATTTTGCTGGCATATCGTCACGGTCTACGGGTATCAGAATTGACAGCACTGCGATGGTCACAGGTAGATTTTTCTAGTGGCACGATCTATATCAATCGACTCAAGCATGGTATTAGTTCAACGCATCCGTTACGTGCCAAAGAGTTAAGGTGGCTACGACTTCTACAACGCTCATATCCTAATTCCCCTTACCTGTTTATTTCCGAGCGCGGAACTCCAATGGCTGCGGCCACAGCCTTTAATATTATTAGTCGCGCTGGGATTAAGGCTGGGTTAGGGTTATCTGTGCATCCGCATATGTTACGCCATGCCTGTGGGTTTTATCTAGCATCCAAAGGTCATGACACTAGAGCTATTCAGGCTTATCTGGGACACAAGAATATTCAACACACTATTCGCTACACTGAGTTATCCCCAGACCGTTTCCAAAATTTTTGGCTCGACTGAACCTCTTTTTGGTTCACAATCTCTACAAATCAATGCTTTCAACTACCTTTGTTTACAAAACTTTACAACGTGTCCCATTTTGCACGTATCCCGGCTGTACCCC
>NZ_JAYGHH010000054.1:0-794 GCF_034931045.1 Nodularia sp. UHCC 0506 | reverse complement strand
TGTGCCAGTAACCTTTAGTGAGATGACCGAACAAAGCAAAAGAAAGAAAAATGGAGAATTGATATTACCTGTTTAAGACTACCGCTTTAATACAGCCAACTCCGATAATCTGCGTTTGTCTCTTTCATCTCTTCATAAAGCCAAACCATGCGATCCAGATACCATAGTTTGCCAGAGTAGTGTAAGGTGGTTCCGAGCACTGTAATCCAGATATTGAGAGTAACTAAGCCCCAAATCACCAACACTCCACCTAAAGCAGAAATAGCAGAGAGAATGTTAGGTACACGACGATGATGCTGGGGTACTGAAATTTTGTCACGGTTCAACCAAACTCGCTCGCCTAAAACCGATTTTGAAATCCAATTGTTGGTTGAACGTGGTTTAGGAAAAATGCGTGGGTTTAACCATATCCAAAGAAGTACGATACCAATAGGAATCAGTGCCCACCAACCAAGCCAAATTCGACTCCAAAAACCCAGTATCAGAAGCGGTAGCCCAGTAATGATACGTGTCCACCCACTCCAGGGATTGGCATGACGTTCCCAAGTGGTTTCGCTCATATTAAAGATTCCTGCTACCTTTCTTTCAAAAGTCATTACAATATCTCCTCTAGGCTGTTGATTTTCAATAACGCAAACGCAACTTCAGTAGACCGAAAATTTTTGCGATCGCCTGCGGTGGACACTCCGCGCCATCGCTCTGGGTTAGGTACATTTATGCCGATTCTGACGATCATTGTTATCCAGATTTATCTCTATATTGAGATAGATTGACAAAACTGACTGAACTTATCC
>NZ_JAYGHH010000053.1:29445-40527 GCF_034931045.1 Nodularia sp. UHCC 0506 | reverse complement strand
CAAAGGATTGCTGGCGGCATAGGTTGCACCTACAGCAGCAACTGCTCCACCAGAGATGGAATCAACATCGCTGAGTTCATTCAAGAAACTTTCCGAATCGTTGAATAGTTCCGAACCAGCAGCGTGTAATTCAGAGAGAGTGATATTAGCCATGATGTACTCCTAAAAGACTTGTGAACTTGTGAACTTGTGAAGACTTGTTAGTTTCAGTGAAGATCAAGATGGTGTCTAGTCGGCTCTTAGGAATTATTGGTAATCACATAAATTAGTTTTTACCTTTAATTCCTAAAGAGCCATCAATTTCAGCCGTTATCCAACGTCACTAAATGCCACTAAATGACTTGGCTAACACAGTTACGTGACCAATGGCATATACAGTCACAAATGCGCCAGCGAGCTTAGTTAGTGTCGTAGGATCACTAACAGCAACTTGAGCGCCTAATCCACCACCGTATCCAATTTGACCACCGGAGATGGAATCTACATCGCTGAATTCATTCAGAAAACTTTCAGAATCTTGAAACAATTCAGAACCAGCAGCGTGTAGTTCGGACAGTGTAATATTTGCCATGATTTTCTCCTAAAAGACTTGTTGTAATGAACTGAAAATTGCTTAGATTTAGCTAGACCACAGGGATAATTGGTAATAACCAAAGCTCATGTGATTCACATAGATAGCTTTTTACCTTTAATCCCTGGAAAACCATCAAGCTCTGTAGTAATCCAGAACCATTAAATTTTACTGGCGCTGAATGATTTGGCTAACACGGTCACGTGACCAATGGCATATACATATACAAATGCCTCAGCTAGCTTCATTAATGTTGCGGGGTTGCTAACTCCTCCCGCATAGCCAGCTTGTCCACCGGAAATTGAGTCTACATCGCTGAATTCATTCAAGAAACTTTCCGAATCGTTAAATAATTCAGAACCAGCAGCGTGTAGTTCAGACAGTGTAATATTAGCCATGATTTACTCCTAACAGTCTTGTCTTGTGGCAATTAAGCAAGTTGACAGAAAATTGTTGAAGCTGATTGGCTCTCAGGGATTATTGATAATTAAGAAAGTCCATGTTAATTACATAGATTACTTATTAGCTTTAATCCGCAAGAGCCTGATAGCTTACTAGTTACCTGAAGCCATTAGTATCCGTGGCTGAATGACTTGGCTAACTCGGTAACATGACCAATTGCATAGACCGTGACAAATGCCTCGGCTAATTTAGTTAGTGTTGAAATACCACTGACTCTTTCATAGCCGTGGCCATAACCTTGACCAGAGGTACTACCACCGGTAATTGAATCAACTTCGTTCAATTCATTGAGAAAACTCTCAGAATCTAGGAATAATTCAGACCCAGTAGCATTTAGTTCAGACAATTTGATGTTTGCCATATTAGCTCCTCAAGCATTTGTCGCTGGTAAATGAAATCAGTAAGCAATCAAGCTGTGTTTGCTTAACTGTTACTGCTATTTTTATTGATTGAAAATTAGAAAGTCAAGGCTAAAACCATGTTAAAAAGGACATATATTCAAGAGTTGTGTCTTTCTAGAAATATCAATTTTATTTGAATAATTATGTTTTTTATTTGCCATTAACTACTTATTTAAATGCTTGCTCAGGTTGATTGCGATAATTCCAACCCACGTTTTCACGGCTAAATATTAAATCCCCGACTTCTTCAAGAAATCGGGGATTTGAACCTCGTTGTGTAAGTCCTATATATAATTTTTTATCTCAATTTATTCCAATTTATCTCAAAAATATTGCCTATAGCGTTTCCTAGTCTGCTGAGGTACAAGAACCCCACCCCCAACCCCCGCAAGCGAGGAGGAGGGGGCTATGATGTACCTTATATGATTAGTAAAGGCTATATTTAAGTGAATAAAGCTCAAAAAAGGGGAATATTAGAATTTGAAAAATAATTAAAAAGCATTAAATCCTTGGTTGAATTGATTTCTAGCACCAAGAATCACTACACCCATTTGGGTTCGTAAGTGAAATAGAAGATTATCTATATTTTGATCTAACGTATTGACTAAAGATTGTTCATTCACATCGTTGATACCTGACGTGACTGTGCTTCCTTCGCTTCCCTCCACCGTTTTCATTTCTCCTTCTGTTATTTCCTGAAAAAGCTGTTGAGCATTGCTAGAGTATAGGTTATCAAGTTCTATCCTTGCCATGTTATTAACTTCCTAAATAATTACAGTGAAACTCAATACGACCTAGAAAAATTAAGCTTCAAAATTATAATTCACCATTTATATTGTGCAATTTGCTTAAAAAAAATCAATACATTTTGGTAATTTTATAGACAAAACTCAAGTGATTGTGTCTTATAAAGAGTTGTTTTATAGCATTAACAGTTTTTTATGTTGATTTTTTTCCATAGAGATAGAGACGCGATACATCACGTCTCTATATAAGCTTTAGTTCTGCGCCTGTGATTGTGAACTGGGAATGGTTACATCTATAGGCGTTACTGATGTAGCTAATTTTGTTAATGGCGGTTGAATGGCGGTCTGATTCCCCACTATTAAAGTTACTAGTTGTTCTGGTTTGAGGTATTCTCGTGCTACCCGTTGCACATCAGCTTCTGTTGTGGCTGCTACAGCTTTTTGATAGCGAAATAAGAAATCAGCTGGATAGTTGTAATATTCGTATCGCATCAATCTTGATAAGGTTTGAGCCGGGTTTTGAAAGTTGAAGACAAAGGAGTTGAGGGTGGACTCTTTCGCAAAGGCTAGTTCCTGTGCTGTCACGGGTTCAGCTTGGATACGCTTGATTTCATTCTGTAAGGCTTGAACAAACTGGACTGTAGCATCCGATCGCGTTTGTCCGCCGGCGATAAATATTCCTGGGTAGTCGAAGCGGGGACTCCAGTAGCCATATACAGAGTAAGCTAATCCTTGGCGCGATCGCACTTCGTTTAATAAGCGTCCACCAAATCCATTTAATACGCCATTCAAGACATCCAAGGCGGCATAATCAGGATCGTCAAACTTACCACCAATATGCCCCATTAACACACTACTCTGAGTTAGTTGTGGTTGATTGACAAAAAATACGCCTCCTGTATTCGCTGGCTTTACCTCTAATAACTGGGGTTGAGTCATTTGGGGGTGGGGTTGCCAATCGCCAAACTTAGCTTCTATGAGCGATCGCATTTTCTGCGGCTCAAAATCCCCCACAATCCCCAAAATCATGTTATTGGGATGAAAATATTCCTGGTAAAACTGAACCAAATCCTCACGAGAAATATTATCCAGCGTCGTATACTCAGTTGTACGAGCATAGGGGCTATCTTTGCCATAAATTAACTTCTGAAATTCCCGCCTAGCAATATCGTCTGGATCATCATTACGTCGAGCGATACCACCCCTAGCCTGAATTTTTGCTAAATCTAACTGTTTTTGGTCAAATGCAGGCTCTCTCAGCACTTGAGCAAATAAATCAAACACCGTTTCTAAATCTTCAGTCAGAGATTCAAAACTAGCACTACCAAAAGCTTCACCAATACCAGTTTCCACACTGGCGGCGCGTTGTTCCAATATCTGATTGATCTGATCCGCCGAATGCTTTTGAGTTCCCCCACTCCGCATTACCGCACCAGTAAAACCAGCCAACCCAATTTTATCTGCTGGTTCTAAGCGATCGCCTGTCCGAATCAAAGCCGTACCATTCACCAACGGTAAATCATGATCCTCCATCAAATACACAACCAAACCGTTTTTGAGAACAAAGCGCTCATTTTGCGGTAAATTAATCTCAGGTAAAGGTGGCAGTTCCAACTCGGTGTAATGTTTGGCTGCTGCTGTCGCTGCCAAAGAAAAGTTAAAACTAATCAGTACACAGGCAACAGCCAGAATCAAACTATAAAATAACCCCTTCTTCTTGCCCAGTGTCAATTTTAAATTGAACATTCTTAATCCCATCTGCCTCTTACTCAACCTGTCCTCTGTGTCTGTGCGGTTCATCTCTTATCCTTGTTTTGACAACAACTTGCCAATGGTGCGATTTTCTGCTGTAAAAGTCGCCTTAGCTACTCGTTGAATATCCGCAGTTGTTACCCCCGAAATGTTATCTAACTGCTTAAACAAATTCCGCCAAGAACCAGTTTTAACTTCTGCTTCCAATAACTGCTGCGCCATACCCATATTGGAATTGAGACTACGTAACAAACTCGCCCGTGCTTGGGTTTTCACCCGTTGCAAGTCAGCCGCCGCTACAGGTTCCGTTTTCAGTTTTTCGACTTCTTGACGTAAAGCGGTCGCTACTTCATCCACCGTGTGACCAGGAGCAGTCAGAGCATAAAATAACATTAGGTTTGAGTACTTATCTCCGGGAAAACCACTAAAACCCTGAGCATTTAATGCTAAACGCTGCTGTTCTACCAAAGATTTGTACAACCGTGATGTGCGCCCATTACTTAATAAACCCGCAATAATTTCATACACAGCATTATCAGGATGATTAACTGATGGGCGGTGATAGCCTTCTAAATACCAAGGCTGAGAAGGTAGTTCTAGAGTAAATTCTCGTGTTTGTGTTTGCGGTGGTTCAGCCGGAATATTGGACTTTGCTTGTGGTTTGTCTTGATAGCGGCCAAAATAAATTTTTGCCAATCTTTTCACTTCCACCGGGTCAACATCTCCAACCACAGCAATGGTTAAATTACTGGGTACATAGTGAGTATCAAAGAAATTTTGCACATTCTCCGGTGTCAGATTGCGGATATCTTCTTCATAACCAATCACAGGTCGTTTGTAGGGATGAACGGTAAAAGCAGTATCAAGAAAATTCTCCACCATCATCCCGATAGGAGAATTATCTACCCGCATCCGTCGTTCTTCTAAAATGACATCTTTTTCTTTGTAAAACTCCCGACGCACCACAGGCTCTAAAAATCGTTCTGATTCCAGTGACATCCACAGTTTCAACTTATTAGCAGGGAAGCTGTAAAAGTATTTAGTTGCTTCTGCGGAAGTTGTAGCATTTAAACCCACACCACCTGATTGGGTGACGATTTGCCCCATTTCGTTTTGTGTAACCAGCGCATCTGCTTGGGATTCTACTTGCTTAAACTCAGTTTGCAATTGAGCCAGATCATCTTGTTTATTATTGGCTTTTGCGGTTCTAATTTGGGCATCTAACTGTTCTAAGCGTTCTAGTAACAGTTTTTCGGCTTCGTAGTCTTTTGTCCCAATGCGTTTTGTGCCTTTAAATGCTAGATGCTCTAGAAAGTGTGCCACACCAGTTTGACCATCTGGTTCATCCACACCACCCACATCAGCGTAAGTCAGAAAGGAAACTACAGGCGCTTGATGCCGTTCCAAGACGATGAATTTCAACCCATTATCCAGGCGAAACTCCGTTAACTGCTCAATTACCCGATCTAAATACGGTTGAATTGAACTTGTTTTTGATGGTGTTTGACGAAATTGCCGAATTCTTTGCAGAGGATTTGCAGTTTGAGTTTGAGCCAGAGCTATGTCTGGAAGTAACCCTGACCAACAAATTACGATTACCATCAAAATGGTCGAAAGCCGACGCAATGTGATAGTTACTTGATTTGACCAATCCAAAATTGAATGCCTGGGCTGATTCATAAGCGACAACAAAAATAAAGCTCCACTACCTGAGAAATATGTTAGTTAGCAAACAAGGCGTTAACCTTGTATTAAGCTTTCTGTGTTTTTTGTACCTGACATTAGACAATAATGATACAAGTTGCGTTCCGAAGATTACACAATAATTGTTATGCGAGTTTTTAATTCACCAGCGCCTTCAGAAGCACAAACACGTACCCGCATTTTACAGGCGGCACAGAAATTGTTTGCCTCTAAGGGATTTGATGGCACTACCACCCGCGATTTAGCTCAAGCAGCAGGTGTTGCTGAAGGCACTTTGTTCCGTTATTTTTCTAATAAAAAATCTATTTTAGTGGAAGTAGCTACTAGTGGCTGGGTGGATATTCTCACAGATTTGCTCACAGAGTTGAGTGAAATGGGTAGTTATAAGGCGATCGCTCAGGTGATGCGCCGCCGGATGTGGAATTTACACAAAAATGTCGATTTAATGAAGGTTTGTTTTATGGAGGTGCAGTTTCATCCAGATTTGCGCGATCGCATTCAAGAAGAAGTGATTGGTAAAATGACCGATGTAGCCGAGGCTTTCTTTCAAAGTGCGATGGATAAGGGCATTTATCGCCAAACTGATGCCAAATTAGTGGCTAAGGTGTTTTTGGGAATGTTTGCGATCGCTGGATTCTCTAACAATACTCTCATGGCTCCAGACGCTTCACCCCAAGAAATGCAACAAATGGCAGAAGGATTAGCTGATATCTTTCTCAATGGAGTCTTAGCCAAAGAATAAACAATTAATCCCCACTCAGCACTCAGCACTCAGCACTCTTTTCGCTTGTTGACTCCATTGTTGTACAACATCAATGGTGGGACACAAATCTCGTCGCTGCATCGTTGATACCTGTAGGCGCATAATTTGTTGGTGCAATCTATGGGTGGGTGTCTGAGCTAGTTGGGCTACAGAAGCAATACCAGAATGTAGCAATAACCCACAATATTCTAGTCCCACACCAGGAATACGGGCTAAATCGGCTAAGACGATCCATTTATTGACATATTGCAGATTCACTTGTAATTTATTGGCTAAATTTACCCTAGTTTCAGCAGTTTTTCCTCGTTGAATTAGCTGTTTTGTGGTTGTAATTCCACAATTTTGCAGTTTGGCTTGTTCTTCCTGATTTAATCCAGGTAATTGCTCAATTGGCCAGTCACAAGCTGTCATGGAAGTTTTAGTATTTGGCTGTTTGGCGGGCATTTAGGAAAGTGAGATATGAGAATATTTAAATATTGTGACTCTTTTTATCAGCGTTTGACGTTATTATAATTTTGGGATAGTCCACGGCTACAAGTTAATTTTGAATTTTGAATTCGGAGCGAAGCGACGTGACTCCAACTCCAAAAACTTTAGCCCAGTTGTATGAAACAGACTTTGTAGCATGGACAGAACAGACTGCCCAATTAATTCGTGCTGCACAATTCGCACAGGTAGATTGGGATGCAGTAATTGAGGAAATTGAAAGCTTGGGCAGGTCAGAACGACGAGAGTTGAAAAGTCGCTTGGAGGTTTTATTACAGCACTTACTCAAGTGGCAATATCAGTCTACTTTACGCAGTGGCTCTCGGCAAAATACTATTGATGAGCAACGTTACCGCATAGCAGATTTATTGCAAGATAGTCCCAGCCTCAAATCATATCCGCAAGAGGTTTTAGCAGAGTCATACAGTCGGGGACGCAAAGCTGCTATGAATGAAACGCAACTACCACAGAGTAAATTTCCCGTGGAATGTCCTTATACCATTGACCAAATTCTGGATACTGAGTTTTTGCCAGATGCAGCTTAAGTAAATAATTCACCCCGCATTACAGTTACTGCTTGTCCTGAGAGCAACACGCGATCGCCTCCTGAATAGCGCACCTTCACCACTCCACCACGCCGAGAGGCTTGAAACGCCAAAAACTCATCTTTATGCAGGCGATCGCGCCAGAAAGCCGCCAGACAACAATGAGCCGCCCCAGTCACAGGGTCTTCATCTATACCTAATCCCGGTGCAAAAAACCGAGAAACAAAATCATATTCAGAATCTGCATCAGCTTGGCTAGTCACAATCACATCAGCCACAGGTAATTTTTTTAACTGCTGAAAATTCGGCTGCATTTCTCGTACCAAATCCTCATACTCCACCTCGACTAAATAACCCAGAGAATTTTGCAGCACAGACTGACAACGAACACCCAAAGCCTCGCTTAATTCCCCAGGTGCGACTGTTTCCTGAGATAAATTCACCGGAAAATCTAACTCAATCCACGCACCCAGACATTTAGCAATCAAAACACCACTTTTAGTATAAAAACGGGCAACCTCATCAGCTAACAAATACCCCTCAGACCAAAGAACATGAGCGCTTGCCAAAGTTGCATGACCACACAGAGGAACTTCCACCGTCGGAGTAAACCAACGCAAACTAAAACCATCATCCTGTCGCAGCAAAAAAGCCGTCTCCGACAAATTCATCTCCTGCGCCACATTTTGCATCCAAGCATCATCCCGACACTCAGACAAAACACAAACAGCCGCCGGATTTCCCGCAAAACAACTATTAGTAAAAGCATCAACCTGAAAAATCACCAATCCCATAACCTCAACCTCAAATTAAAATTAAGTAATACCATTTCTATGTAAAGTTGCGCTAAATTTTTCTTTCTTTCTTTCTTTCTTTCTTTCTTTCTTTGTGTACTTTGCGTTCTTTGCGGTTCGTTCCCCTCCCCTCTGCGTTTAATCATGCTCAAACAAACCTTACACCACCGCCGACAAAAACTAGCCAACCTCATCAACTTTCCCGCCATCCTATGGTCAGGAAACACCAATCCCCGCAACTTCCCCGCCAACGTCTACCCCTTTCGCGCCAGTAGCCATTTCCTCTACTTCGCCGGACTACCATTACCAAACGCCGCCATTCGCCTAGAAGCAGGCAAACTAGAACTATTCATAGATAATCCCACACCCAGCAGCGCCCTATGGCATGGAGAAATGCCCACCCGTGAAGACATAGCCGAGAAAATAGGCGCAGATACAGCCCGACCAATGGCAGAATTAGAATCATATCTAGAAGGTGTAGCCACAATTCCCGTCCAGAATGCCGCTACTTGGACACAGCAAACACAGTTATTAAATAGATGGATATTACCACAACAACCGCCCCAAGGAATTGACTTAGAATTAGCCAAAGCGATCATTTCCCTCCGTCTCACCCATGACGCAGACGCATTAATGGAATTGCGAAAAGCTGCGGCTGTAACAGTTGCAGCACACAAAGCCGGGATAGCAGCGACATCCCAAGCCAAACTAGAAGCAGAAGTCCGTGCAGCGATGGAAGCGGTGATTATCGGTGAGAATATGACCACTTCCTACAACAGTATTGTCACCGTCCACGGCGAAGTTTTGCATAACGAACATTATCACCATCCACTGCAACCAGGTGATTTAATTCTGGCTGATGTCGGTGCAGAAACCGCAATGGGTTGGGCTGCTGATGTTACCCGCACCTGGCCTGTATCTGGTAAGTTTTCATCTACCCAAAGAGATATTTATGATGTAGTCCTGGCGGCTCATGATGCTTGCATTGCCAAAATCAGCCCTGGTGTGGAGTATGGAGATATTCATTTATTAGCCGCTACAGTCATCGCTGAAGGTTTGGTTAATTTAGGCATTTTACAAGGTAATCCCCAAGATTTAGTAGAAATGGATGCCCATGCGTTATTTTTCCCTCATGGAATTGGTCATTTATTGGGTTTAGATGTCCATGATATGGAAGATTTAGGTGATTTAGCAGGTTATGAAGAGGGAAGAACTAGAAGTTCGCGCTTTGGTTTGGGTTATCTGCGGTTAAATCGTCCCTTACGCCCAGGAATGTTAGTCACAATTGAACCAGGATTTTATCAAGTTCCAGCAATTTTAAATGATCCTAACGTGCGCTCAAAATATAAAAATGTCGTGAATTGGCAGCGTTTAGCTGAATTTGCCGACGTGCGGGGAATACGTATAGAAGATGATGTTTTAGTTACTCAAGAAGGCAGCGAAGTTTTAACAGATGCTTTACCAAATTCAGCCAGTGCCATAGAAGATTTATATTTAAATTAGGAAACTTCTTTTGGCAGATGCAACGCTGACAGAAATTCGCGAAAATTCAATTTTCAAGCATGGATAATCAAGCTGATGCTGATCCGCACTGCCACACTTTAAACAAGTAATCCAAAACGAGATTGGCAGCAATATAAGTAAATTCCCGTATTGCCGTAATCCAATTTTGATCATGCCAATTTCACTAAATTACGGACTTGATACTGCTTGACTTCCTCTAATGTAGGATTTGCTCCTGAGTTCCACGCTGTCATGACTGAGCCTTTGGCCTCGACCCTGGCTTGATATGCACTGCTAATATTTCCATCGGCTGTGGTGTAATCAATGCGAACATCAGCCCATTCTTCGTTAATTTCATCACTTGCTAAAACTTGACCGGCTTTGTGATATTCCAGCCATTTCCAACCTTCAAGCATCCAGATTTCTCGTTCGGCGATTTGTGCAAATTTGGGTAAACCAGCCCAGCCTCGATAGTATGGATATAGTTCTTTGACTGAACAATTACGTCTGACTAATAAATCTAAAATTTTTGGCTGTAAACGACCCCAGTATTGTCCTTGAGGTAAATCAAGTAAGGTAGGTGCAAACTGATGTCCACCAAAATGACTACATCGCCAAAAACGTAAGTTACTGTTATTTGCAGCAGCGTATTCAGAACGCAATTTTTGATAAATTGGATAACCAAATCTACTACAAGCCACATCCACTTTACCGTCGGTGCAAACAAGTAATTCTCGAAAGTGGTTTGTTTGTTGGCGATATTGATTAAAATTTGGTAATTCTTCGGGATTTTTGACTAAAGCTAATGCCAAAGAACCCAGTAAAGCATGAGGTACGATAAATTCTTGTTTCTCAAATTGAGCAAAAAACTTTGCTGGTCGGCGATAGTAGATTACACGAGTGTAACCTGGATGGGAGTATTCTTTATCTGGTGCGATAGCCCTAGGGCTTAGCGGAGCTATCGCTATGACTCGAATTTTTCTACTATCTTCACAAACAAAGTTTAATGCTGCTAATAAACCCTGTCGCATGGGGTCAGGTTCAATCCAGAAGTTATCTGGCCAAGGTTGTGCAGCTTCAATAATTAAATATTGTGTTACTGCTATAGCAGAACCAATGGTGTCTTCACCGTTAGTTTGGGAAATCTCGGAACAAAAACGACAATTATTGCGAGTTTCGTTGGTTGACATATTGATGATTACTTCACTAAATATTTAAACAAATCATCAAGAATGAGATTGGCGGCGATGTAGCTGCCACCGTGCCAATAATCATCACCTACCTCATAGACTTTGCCTGACTGAACTGCATTTAATTGGAGCCATAAAGGATGGTTAAGAATGTATTGATATTTA
>NZ_JAYGHH010000053.1:25399-29420 GCF_034931045.1 Nodularia sp. UHCC 0506 | reverse complement strand
GCTTGTGGATGCTGTTGCAGAAAAATCACATCCCCATCTGCATATTCAATACTCTCAATCGACATATCAATTCCCTCTTTTTGAATCGGAGAACGAGGTAATCCCACATCCTGAATGACCATACTGCATATATGTTGTCCTTCTCCCCGCAGGCGAATTTTATCTGCGTAAATCCTGACGAGTGAAACTTCTGTAGTGTTGAGAGAATCGCCTAATGCCTGTTGTAACTTTGTTACCCGTTGCTGATAATTATTGATGACAATATCTGCCTCAGATGATTTACCCAATGCTTCAGCGAAGGATTGAAAACATTCCTTCCAACGAACGATTTTACCGTTCCACCATTCACAAGTAACTGTCGGTGCAATTTGCGACAATTGATTATATAAGCTTCCTCGTTGTGTCAAATTAGAAACCGAAAGAATTACGTCTGGCTGAAGCGTCAGAATCTTTTCTAAATTGGGTTTTCCAGATTCACCAACCATCGTCAATTCTTGAGATTTTTTCTGCAAGTAAGCAGGTATATTTCCAGCAGATACATCTCCAAAGAAGACAGAAGCACCTACAGGTTTGAGACCTAAAGTCAATGCAATCTCTAAGCTTGGTTCATCTAGCACTACTATCCGTTGTGGGTCATTAGGAACACAGGGTTCACCCATAAGATGTTTGACTATTCTGCACTGTGAAGGCAATAACTCAGCAGGGCTAGTTAAGTTTTGTGAGACATTATTAGCACAAGCAGAAAATAGCACAATTGCCAGAAGTGTTAACCCAAAGAACCTAAGCCCACGACGAATTTTATACATTTTGGAAAGTTGATTTAGTTCTACTCGAACGAAGTACTGGACAATTTAAAATTCCACTGACAGCGTTCCTCTGACTGTGAACGGCGCACCAGGATCAATGCGAGTCCTGATCTGAGAAGCTTCGATATAATCTACATTGAAAAGGTTGTTAATGTTAATACCAGCCCGCCAATTGTTTCGTCGATAGAATATACTGGCATCAGTACGCACATAACTAGGTACTTGAAAAGAGTTATTCAAATCACCTTGGCGTTCACCAACATAGAATAAACCCAAGCCAAATCCTAAGCCTTGCAAATCACCTGCTTGAATCTCATAAGTTGACCATAAACTGGCGGAGTTAAACGGTACACCATCCAGCAAATTACCCGGTTGTAGGTTGTTATCCCTGGTTACTCTGGCATCGGTGTAAGCGTAAGAAGCAATAATATTCCATCCCGGAAGAACTTGTCCTGTGACATCCAACTCAATACCCCGGCTTCTTTGCTCTCCTGATGGAATGGCAAATCTTGGATTATCGGGATCAGTGATAGCAAGATTGCTCCTAGTGATTTCGTAGGCAGCCAAATTTGTAATCAATCTACTGTTGAGAAATTCACCTCTAACACCCACTTCATACTGTGTACCGCGCACGGGTTCAAGCAACGAACCATCTACACGAGTTCTAATGTTAGGTTGAAAGGATCTACTAAAACTAGCATATAGAGAAATTGGCTCAATCGGTTGATAGACAATGCCAGCTCGTGGACTAAAGGCTTGGGATTCCCGTTCACTGGTGAGAGTAGTTTGATTAATGTTATCAAAGCGTCCTCCCACTAATAGCTTGAAGTTTTCAGCCAGCGTAATTTGATCCTGCAAAAATATACCGAAAGAATTTGTTTCAGTCCGGTTAGGAAAGTTAAATGGGAACTCATCTCTCGGAGGTAGGGGTGCTATTCCATAAACAGGGTTAAATATATTGATACTGGGAGCCGCAGCAAATAGAACTGCACCTTCTCTTGTGTCCCAAGACAAATCAACACCAAATAAAAGTTTATGCTCGACTGATCCAGTAGCAAACTTTCCGATTAGCTCGGTTTGCAATGCAAAGGTTCTTGCTTCACTATCACTAATGATATAATCTCTAGACAGTTCACCAGTTTCCTGATTTAGTCTTGAAGGATCAGCGTTAGCTAAAGTAAAGTCCTCATAAGAAAATCGAAACCGATTGCGGAGTGTCCAGTTATCGTTGAAACTATGCTCTAATCGATATCCTGCTAACAAATTTGTTCTTTCGCTAGAGTCATCTAGTTCACCCAAAACTCGATCAAAGGGAATATCAGCAAGCCCTGTACCAAGTGCAATTAATCCCCGATCAAATGGGCGCTGATCATTTAAGTATTCAAATTCAAATGTTACGTCAGTGCGATCGCTAATCTTCCAAGTAACTACAGGTGAAATGAAGAATCGTTCCACTTCTGTATCAAAGTTCCGAAAGTTTCCGCCTCTCTCATAAGCGGTATTCAAGCGATAGAGTAATGTCCCCTCTGGGTTTAAGGGGCCTGATAAATCAAGGGTTGGTCGCACTAAACCAAAACTTCCAACCTGCAATCCCGCAGCATAAAAAGGCTCTGAGAGAGGTTGTTTGGTAACGTAGTTAATAATACCACCAGGATCTAAATTACCATAGAGTAGGGAAGCTGGCCCTTTGAGGACTTCTATTCGTTCCAAATTTGCCGTTTCCACCAGAGGAGTGAAAGTGTCTCTAAAGCCATCACGGAGATTCCCTCCAAATTGTTGAAATCCACGAATATTAAATACCTCAGATATGCCACCAACTGTATTTCCCCGTTGCACGCCACTGACATTACGCAATGCTTCAGAGGCGCGAATCACTTGTCTGTCCTCTAATACCTGTCGGGGAACGACTTGAATTGATTGGGGAATGTCCCGTAGGGGTGTGTCCGTTCTTGTCGCAGTTGTGGCATTGGGTACACTGTATCTATCTTGCTGACCCGTTACCACCAATTCAATCGGCTGGTCTGGAGTTGATGGTTGTTCTGTTTGAGTTTCACCTTCTGGTTCTGCTGGTAATTGTGGAGTTTGGGCAGAAGTTACAACTGGTGTGAAGCCAAAAATCAGACCTTCATCACTGTCAAATAACCCTACAGTGGGTAATCCCGCCTCACCCTCCACAGTCACGCGGATGGTGTTAGCATCAAGATTAGTCACGCTGACGGTGGTAATTCCATCTGTGGGTTCTTCTTGGCGAAATTCTTCCCCACTTGCTAGACTGAGTTGAGCATTAGGGATATCTACAATGTAATTATTACCCTCACTTCTATTTACCAGTTGCAGTTGCGCTGATTGATTTGTTAGTAAGATTATTTCTATTCCCTGATCGGTAGATTGTAATCTAACTTCAGCGATCGCTACTTTTGCCACAGGCATGGTAGTTGGTAATTGAGCCAGTCTTTGTTTGAATTTAAGAGTATTGCCTACAGGTGTAACATCCTGGCGCTCAGATCCTCGACTAAAATCGGCTTTTCCTTGCGTACTTATACTTTTTATCTCCCCACCCATTGCAGGTATAGCAACTAAAATCAAACTCCAACTCGCTACACCAAATAATCCATACAACTTTGCCATTACCATCAGCCACCAATTAAATTATTTTTACAAAGACAAATAAAAATCTTTGTCAACTAATATACCGGAATAGCAAAGTTAATTTGAAGACCCAAAATTGTTGCAGACGGATTTTTTTCTTGTTCCAAACGGAGTTTTTATACTAACTTGGTCCAATAATTTGTTTAAATTTATTCCTTGCTTTTTTTCACTTGATATGACTTTGGGTTGTCACCAAATTTTTTCTTAAATGCAGAATTGAACGAACTAGGACTAGCATAACCAACTGCTTGTGCTGCTTCCTTGACTTTCATTTGACCTGTAGCTAACAACATATATGCTTGCTGCATTCGATAATCGTGTAAATAACCAAACACTGTTGTACCAAAAATTTGACGGAATCCTTGCTTTAATTTATGGTCATTTAGGCTTACTTGCCGAGATAATTCTAACAATGAGGGTGGACTTTGCAGATTATGGATGATAATTTCTTTAGCTTGATAAATTCTATCAACATCATCCAGCGCCAAATGAAATTGCTGTTTAGCAGGTGATACTGGTTCTATAAACTGGCTAAACTGGAGTGTCATCAGTTCAAGAGCCTTTGC
>NZ_JAYGHH010000053.1:17035-25374 GCF_034931045.1 Nodularia sp. UHCC 0506 | reverse complement strand
CTAAATATAAACTTTTCATTGCTCCCTGGAAGGGACAATTCAATATTTGTTGCAGAGCCAGTTGCATTTCTGGGGTTGTAACTCCCTGGTGGTGAAAAGGTTTCACATCACTTCCATCAACAAAATTTTGTAATGCACAAGGAAGATATTGTAATTGATTAGCATCAAAAGTACTAAAAAACTTTGTTGGTTCAATCTGAATTTGCACTCTAAAAATTTTCTGCCCGGCTGCATATTCATCGATTTCTTTAATTCCTGGCGCAAATTCGAGATAATTATGACCCACACATTCATCTGCCGAATTTGTCAAACCTTGTAAAACTGTTTTGGTATTGCCTTTAAGAAAAAAGCTTAACCTTGTTATAGTATGATTTCCGTATTCTGAAATTTGGATTAAATTATCTATAGGTGTAATTTCATAAGTTCTGATTCTTAACCCAGAGCGAAGCGGCATACACGATTCTTGCCAATGGAAATATTTTGTACTTACCTTTGTAGATTCTTTATAAATATTAGAATTTGAATTAGATTGATGATGTGTTAGACTTTCATCTAACATTTCCCAGAAGTCTTGCTGATACAAAACTATTGTCATATTTTTCAGCAGTAATATATTTTAGGTAAATGGAGTATTTTTGAGAATTATTGAGATTAACTCTCATTTTACCAGATTATGTAGCATAAACAGCAGACAGTGTGGGTAAAACTCCATAGCTCCCTTAGAGGTTATTTGATTCTAGAAACTGTGTGTCGGGTGGGTAATATAACTCGTTTTTTAAGATCCAACCAGTTTCTTGCTGCAAATATGCGTGCGTACTCAGACCCATTTGTTTAGCTGTGAAGGCAACTAATTTATAGTTTAATCCCAGGCGATCGCACAATTGTTTTTGTCTCAAACCTTTCTGGATATTCATGAAAGCATTAAATGAGGATAGCAAGGCGATAATTCTGAATCTTGGCTTCAATTCCCATGATAGTTGCGTCTGCTTCGTCCATACGTCCTGTTAATTGGGCAATGTCACGTAATCTGCGTCAGATGGCATCAAATCCACTACCACCCATCAGATATATTGGGGCAGTATTTCGCCACCACCAGCGATCAAACCAATGGAAAAATACCCAGCCGATGATCAGATTAGGCTGAGTATTTTGAATAGCTGAAAAATTTGGCACCATCCAAGACCCTACAGACATGAATTGCTGTGCGTCTTTGCGTGAAACAAAATTTATCCCCTGAACCAGCAACGCCGTTGTTTCCTTCCCATTCCAGGACGAGGTTAAACTAATACAGGTGTTTTTTCCATATCTGGACTGTACTTACCTGCACTAGCAGCACTATTCAATTTAGCCCGATGATAAAGTAGTTGTTGTGCAGCTTGGATATTGGCATCATTGCCACACCAGTATTCTAAGGCGGATTGTTGAATTGCCCGCGCATAAGAAAATGTAACACGCCAAGGCAGGCGATCGCCATATCTAGCATTCATTGTATTTAAATGCGCCGACGACTGTTCATTGGTTTGTCCACCCGATAGAAATGCTACACCTGGAACTGATGCAGGTACATTATTCAGTAAGCATTCAATAGTTTTATCTGCTACTTGATCTACAGTTGCAGGAGTAGAACAATTAAGTCCAGCAATTACCATACTAGGCTTGAGAATCATTTGATCAAATGCAACTTTGTGCAAGCGCAGTTGAGTAAATACTGCTTGCAAAGTTTGATCCGTAACTTCATAACAACGTTCAATAGTATGGTCTCCATCGATTAGAACTTCTGGTTCCACAATCGGTACTAATCCACCTTCTTGACACAATACCGCATAACGAGCTAAAGCATGGGCATTGGCTTCAATGCAACTACGGCTAGGAATACCTTGACCGATGGTAATTACAGCTCGCCACTTGGCAAATCTAGCACCCATCTTATAGTATTCAGCAATGCGTGAGCCTAATTCATCCAGTCCTTCTGTCACCTTTTCATCAGGACATCTAGCTAAATCTTTTGCCCCTCCATCTACCTTGATACCAATAATTATTCCCGCCTCCTGCATGATTTGGGTAAAAGGCACACCTGTTTGTGATGATTGACGAATGGTTTCATCGTACAAAATAGCACCACTAATAAACTCACTTAAGTTGGGAGTCGTCAAAATTAGCTCTCTGTAAGCACGGCGACGATCCTCTGTGGTGGGAATTCCTAGCTTATCAAATCGCTTGTTACAAGTACCATTACTTTCATCCATTGCCAAGATTCCCTTACCAGAAGCAACCATTGCTTGGGCAGTAGCTCTCAATTCTTGAGCATAATTACTCATATTTTTATCCTCTAAGGTTACAACTATTATGAAAGACTTGCGACATTATTGCAACCTTTTATCAAAAAGAATATAATCCTATTTAATAAAAATGTGTTCTAGATTTACCTGTTACTGGATGATGTATCACCTGTGAAAACACCTACAAAGCTTACGCATAGGGGATAAATAGCTTTATCTATCTACCAGTCTGTGTATATGTATCATTTATTTACCCTGAACTTTATGATAAATAATTGCAATATTGATTTTTGAATAGCCCTGTCTGTAGGTACAAACCAAAATCCACACATCCAAAATCTAAAATTCTGTGATTGGGAGTACAAGCCGTGAATGCAAATGAAAAAGTCAACAGTTGGCAAATGGTGAGCAAACTTGCGACTGTGATCAATCTTTTTAAAACCGAATTTCCCGATAGTGTGGCTGATTTAAGTCCCTGGTTGAAAAATCCAGAAACCGAAAAATTCGATGATCCATATTCGGTGGATTTAGCTTTTCATTTCTCTAGACGTAGTTACCTTTGCCAAAGTTATTGTATTTTGATGCAAATTCGCCTATCCTCACCAACCGAATCTGCAATGCAAAGAATTGTCAAAATTGAACTTTCTGGACATGACTATATGGGACAGCAATGGCAATTTGCTACTATAGAAAATAGAAATTTTCAGGGTGTAAAGTTGCCACTACCAGAAGCTGAACAAAAAATTAAACATATTTGTCGTCAAATTCTGAGTCTTTGGAGTAACGTCGATTGTTGACAAAAATTTTGGATTCAACTCATAGCGTCTCCATTGAGGTATGATCAGGAGGGTGAGGAATTTTACTTTTAAACGCAGAGGTTCGCTGAGGTAAACGCAAAGGTACGCAAAGCAAACAACTCCAATTATGCTCAATTTTAAGGCTGATTGCTCGCGTGTTTGAACCAGCCCTGCTTCCAGAGGTCTACTTGCTCGGTTATGGGGAGATATATTTCGTCACAGAAACCTGAACCACTATGTCTGTGCAATTTATCGCTATCTAGTTGCTCAACTCGGCATGAAAACTATTAAGCTGTAAATAGCACGTTAAATTTTTACTGAAATTTCAGAATCGCCTCAGAAAGTTTTAAGCTGGGCGGTTCGGGTTGACTCATTGGCGAACTACCTGTAATTACATTATGTTTGATGCTTTATCTGACCGTTTAGAAAGTGCCTGGAAGAAACTACGGGGACAGGACAAAATATCTCAATCCAATATTCAAGACGCTTTGCGGGAAGTGCGCCGCGCCTTGTTGGAAGCTGATGTCAATCTCCAGGTAGTTAAAGATTTTATTAGCGAAGTCGAAACCAAAGCACAAGGAGCCGATGTGGTGGCTGGTGTGCGACCTGACCAACAGTTCATCAAAATTGTTCACGATGAATTGGTGCGGGTGATGGGGGCGGAGAATGTTCCCTTGGCGGAAACTGAGGAAAAGCCCACAATCGTTTTGATGGCTGGGTTGCAAGGTACTGGTAAAACCACAGCTACAGCTAAATTAGCCTTACATTTAAGAAAATTAGATCGTAGCTGTTTATTGGTAGCGACAGACGTATATCGCCCCGCAGCTATTGACCAATTGCTGACTCTAGGAAAACAAATTGACGTTCCGGTTTTTGAATTGGGCAGCGATGCCGACCCTGTAGAAATTGCCCGTCAAGGTGTGGAACGTGCCAGAGCCGAAGGTGTGAATACGGTAATTATCGACACGGCTGGTCGTCTGCAAATTGACGAAGACATGATGGGGGAATTAGCCCAGATTAAGGCTATTGTCCAACCTCATGAAACCTTGCTAGTCGTAGACTCTATGACTGGTCAAGAGGCAGCAAATTTGACTCGCACCTTTCACGAGCAAATCGGAATTACCGGGGCGATTCTGACCAAATTAGATGGTGATACCCGTGGTGGTGCGGCGCTATCAGTCAGACAAATTTCGGGAGCGCCAATTAAGTTTGTGGGTGTCGGTGAGAAAGTCGAAGCCCTGCAACCTTTTTATCCTGACCGCATGGCATCCCGGATTCTGGGAATGGGTGACGTTCTTTCCCTAGTGGAAAAGGCTCAGGAAGAATTTGATCTGGCCGATGCAGAGAAAATGCAGGATAAAATCCTCTCAGCCAAGTTTGACTTTAATGATTTTGTCAAACAACTACGGATGCTGAAAAATATGGGTTCATTGGGAGGCATCATGAAGATGATTCCCGGCATGAATAAAATTTCTGATGAGCAATTGAAGCATGGCGAAACCCAACTCAAGCGCTGCGAGTCAATGATTAACTCTATGACTCGCCAAGAACGCCAAGACCCGGATTTATTGGCAAGTTCTCCCAGTCGGCGACGGCGAATTGCTAAGGGTTCAGGTTATAGAGAGCCGGATGTAAGTAAATTAGTGGGAGACTTCCAAAAAATGCGAACTCTCATGCAGCAAATGGGTCAAGGTCAAATGCCTGCGGGAATGCCAGGAATGTTTGGCGGTGGTATGGGGAATCCTTTTGGCGGTGACGGTAATCGTCCTTCGTCCCCTGGGTGGCGGGGTTATAATACGGCTGCCAGCACGAAAAAGAAAAAGAACAAAGAGAAAAAGAAGAAGGGCTTTGGCACACTTTAAAATTTGTTAACTGATAACTGTTAACTGATTCATAGCAGCAAAGGCTCGCAAGTGCTAAAATTGTCATTTCAGTACCAACAAATAGAAGAATCAGTCCTTAACCATGATTAAATTGCGCTTGAAGCGATTCGGCAAAAAGCGGGAACCAAGTTACCGAATTATCGCCATTAACAGCCTTGCTCGCCGCGATGGCCGTCCCCTAGAAGAACTGGGATTCTACAACCCCAGAACTGATGAAGTGCGACTAGATGTTCCCGGTATCGTCAAGCGACTACAACAAGGCGCTCAACCGACTGAGACCGTCCGTAGCATTTTAGTAAAAGCCAATGTTTTTGAACAGGTCAGTGCCACAACCGCAACCGCATCTTAACGCTAGAATAGAATCCCTAACAGCTAGTCCTGACTATGTTGGGCTAGTGAAGTTTTTGATGCAGCCATTTTTAGAATCTCCAGAGACTTTAAGTATTGATTGTGAGATTTCTCACACACTTAAACGGGTTTGGATTCGCATCGCCTTTGAAAGCAAGGACAAGGGAAAAGTGTTTGGTCGAGGGGGACGTAATATTCAGGCGATTAGAACGGTAATTGCAGCTGCAGCAGAATTTGCCGGACAATCAGTGTACCTGGATATGTACGGCAGTAATAGTTTGGGACGAGAGGGAATGTCTTCTGACGATGACCAGCAAGAGCAATTGCCAGAACCCAAAACGCGAGACAGAACTGTAAATATACCCAGACCTGTTGTTAAACCCAGAACTCGTTAGTTAAGCAAAAGAAAGTCTGAGCGGTGGACACTGAAGCTACGCCGAAGTGCTGTGGTGAATTCCGCTCAGATATTTCAGTCAGTTGTCAAAAATTTCTCATTAAAAATAACCTTTGTTGTCAAAAACTGCACTTAAGAAATACAGTAATAAATACTTATGGCAGATGCCTTAATCATTCAGCTGCCTAATATTCCCAGTGCGATCGCTCTGGCTGGAGATAGAGAAGAAAATCTCAAACTCTTATCCAGACAAACCGGAGCCAGCTTGGTGTTGCGTGGACAAGAACTACATATTGGTGGTACAGAAGCGCAAACTGATCTAGCGGCTCAATTAGTGCGATCGCTTGAAGCAATCTGGACGAAGGGCAATACTCTCTCCAGTGCCGACATTTTAACAGCCCGCCAAGCCCTGGATAGTCATCGACAAGACGAACTTCAAGAATTACAGCGAGATGTCTTGGCCAAAACTCGTCGCGGTGAAGAAATCCGTGCTAAAACTTTTCGCCAAAAACAATACATTAAAGATATCCGTAGGCGTGACCTGACATTTTGCATTGGCCCGGCTGGAACAGGTAAAACTTATCTCGCTGTTGTCGTTGCAGTACAAGCACTCCTGAATAATCAGGTAGAAAAGCTGATTTTAACCCGTCCAGCTGTGGAAGCGGGAGAAAAATTGGGTTTTCTCCCCGGAGATTTACAGCAAAAAGTTAATCCCTATCTCCGCCCACTTTACGATGCTATCTATGAATTTATTGACCCAGAAAAAGTCCCCAGTTTAATGGAGCGTGGTGTAATTGAAGTTGCTCCACTTGCCTATATGCGAGGACGCACCCTCAATCATGCTTTTGTGATTGTTGATGAAGCCCAAAATACGACACCTGCTCAAATGAAAATGGTGTTGACTCGTTTAGGTTTCCGTTCTCGGATGGTAATTACAGGTGATACGACACAAACAGATTTACCCCTGAGCCAAACATCAGGACTAGCGGTAGCCTTACAAGTTCTCAAAAACGTTGAAGGTATTGGTTTTTGCGAATTCACTCAACAAGATGTTGTCCGCCATGCCCTAGTTCAGCGCATTGTCGCCGCTTACGAACGTTATGAAAGATAAAATACCAGATTTTTTATCTGTAGTTTCTGGAATTTTTCCTCATCTGAACTAATTGTAAAACGTTATCACGAATCCCTGATTATGAATAATAATTTGAAAGACTTTTTAGAAGCTTGTGAAAACTTAGGAACCTTACGCATTATTGTTACTAGCAGCGCTGCTGTATTAGAAGCTCGTGGCAAAATAGAAAAACTATTTTATGCCGAATTGCTCAAAGGTAAGTATGCCAATATGCACACTGAAGGCTTTGAATTTCACTTTAATATGGATAAAATTACTCAAGTGAAATTTGAAACAGGTGTAGCGAAACGAGGTAACTTTACCACCTATGCCATTCGGTTTTTAGATGACAACCAAGATGTAGCTTTAAGCTTATTTTTGCAATGGGGTAAACCTGGAGAATATGAACCCGGACAAGTGGAAGCTTGGCAAAGTTTACAGCAGCAGTATGGAGAAGTTTGGCAACCAGTACCGATAGAAACTATGTAAGTAAGTCGTCATGGATAAAGGTTTGGAGTCAGGAATTAAGGGCTAAAGCCCTGACTACGAGCTAATTATAATCTTCAAATTCGGGCTAATCAAGTACGCGATCGCTTACATATATCTGTCCCAATTTGTCTTATGGACAAACTCAAATAGTAATTTCATGCTTTGTATCAGACTAATTTGGAGTTTTTGCTTAATACTGATATTTCTAGTAGGAACTGGAGAAGCAAAAGCCGGAGAATTATCTCAACGACTAGCAAATTTTCCCCAGTGGGAACAACTCACTTCAGTGGAACAGGCTGGGGGTGATTTGGTTTATCCTGATTGGATGGCTGGTTCATGGCAAGTGACAAGCACTTTGGTAGATTTAGTTGCACCTTTAGCACCTGATATCGTCACCCCTGGATTTGAAGCGAATCGCCAACAACTAAATCAGCCTGTGAGTTTTTTAGTACGTTTTATGAAAGAAAAAACCCCAATTACCGGGTTAAAGTTAATTCCTAAAATTGTGAATAAATCATCAATTATAGTAGCAGATAGAGCTTTTAATAGCTTAAATTTAGCTAGAGCTTATTTGGGTGATGAAGTGGTATTATCAACCAAAGTAGATCCAGATTCACCTAATCGGCAAATTACATTTTTGCTTGGCAATCGCCAATTAGTTTCTATTGTGACTGCACGCGCTATCGAAACTCCTGAAAATAGCAAATTTATCACCTCAGAAGTATTTCAACAACTATTTAAAGGCGATTCTCGTCCCTATTTTAATACAGTGGAATCGACCACCGCATATCATAAACTCGCTACATCTAATCCGGCAATTTTAGCAGAACAAGTAACTGCTGTTTATCTTTCACCCCAAGACCCAGATTACTTTGCCGCAGCTTCTCGTCCAGTCGCCCTTTATCGCTATCGTTTGGAATTTTCACCTACTCCTCAAGATTGATTTAGTTGCCCGCACTTGACTAAATTGTAGTATGTATGTAGTATATAGAATCCAAGTTCAGTTTGCGCTCTTGGATGGTGTGCATCATGGCTAAA
>NZ_JAYGHH010000053.1:0-17010 GCF_034931045.1 Nodularia sp. UHCC 0506 | reverse complement strand
CGAGATATTCTCAATTACTTTCATTCAGACTGGAAGCTGAGTGTTTTAACTATTGCTGCATCGAGCGTTTATGAAATTATTGATTTGGTTGTTCCTTATGGAATTGGGCAGATTTTAAATGTTTTGTCTAATCAACCCTTGGATAAACCATTGCAAAGTGCGATCGCCAGTATTTCCCAACTTATCAATTACCCAGTTAATCAAACTTTATCATTAGGTGTGTTACTGGGTTTAATTTTTTTAGTCACCGTTGTTAAAGCCCCCACACAGCCTTGGCTTACCGTTTGGTTTCACTGGGATATACCTTTAAGGGCGCGTAGAGATCAAACCCAAGCCGCCATAGCCAAAATTCTCACTCTCCCACTAGAATTTTATGATGAAAATAACCCCGGACGCATTTCTGGAAGAGTAGCCAGAGGACTGGCTAACCATACCTGGTCATATCCTGAAATTGCCGGACAATTAATTCCTAAACTATTCCGGGTGCTGGGAATTTTCGTATTTATCTTATTGATTGAATGGCGAATTGCGATTTTATATCTAATTTCTTTTGTATTTATCCTCGCCTTTAGTTTAAAGACTTTACGCCGAATCATTGAGCATGAAAGTCGCCTTGATAAATATATGGAAAGTACCGAAAGCCGGACTTCAGAATTAATTACTAATATCAAAACAGTCAAAGCATTTGCTACAGAATCTCAGGAATTAAAACGACAAAAGCAACGTTTAGATCGGGAATTAACAGTTGTTGATTATCGGATTCATCAAGGTTATGTCAGACTGGTAACTTGGCAAAAGGCTGTCATTCAGTTTTGTGTGTTTATCATCTTGGGTTTAACCTTAGCTGCAACCGTAGCAGGGAGAATTACTCTTGGTCACTTTGTCATGACTTTGACCCTTTCTAGCATGGCTTATGCCGAATTGGAACCGATTAGCACATTGGCAGAAGTTTTCGCCCGTCGCTATTCTTCCATGTTACGATTTCACGAATTCTTGCAAGCACCAATGGCTTCTGATTTAGTTGGTCTTTTAGAGGAGAGAAATCAAGCTGAATCACCTTATAAATTCACGGGAAAAATTGAGTTATCACACATTAGTTTTGGATATGATGACAGCCGACAAGTTTTGCAAGATATCAATTTATTGATTGAACCATATCAAACAGTGGCATTAGTGGGGCGTTCTGGTTCTGGTAAGTCCACTTTAGTGAAACTGCTACTCCGGTATTTTGAACCCCAAGAAGGTGAAATTTCTATTGATGGTCAAAATATTCGCACTTTGGATGTAGGTAAGTATAGACGTAGGCTGGCGATCGTTCACCAAGAAGTGGACGTTTTCAACGGGACAATTTTGGATAACCTCACTTACGGTAAACCAAACGCGACTCTGGAACAGGTCAAGGTAGCCTGTAGGATTGCCAGAGTTGATGAAGTGATGGAACACCTTCCCCAAGGTTATTACACCGTTGTGGGGGAACGTGGTGTCAGGCTATCTGGAGGACAAAGACAACGTTTAGGAATTGCCAGGGCGTTGCTAGTGGAACCAGATGTACTGATTTTTGATGAGGCTACCTCTAGTTTAGATTACGAGTCTGAGCGGGCTATTCAATTAGCCATGCGCTCAATTCAGGGAACTTGCACCACAATTGTGATTGCCCACCGTCTGAGTACAGTCCGAGAAGCCGATAAAATCGTGGTTCTAGATCAAGGAAAGATTGCCGAAGTGGGTAGCCATGATGAGCTATTGCGTCATGAGGGCATTTACCGCCGCTTGCACTCTTTGCAAGAAACTGGAGAATTGCTGAGTTAGTGGTCAAAGAAGAAAAAAGGGGGTTCTGAAATCTTTTTGAGAAAACCCTTGCAATTCCTAAAACTTAGTGCTAACGTTAGTAATCGTGAGACAAATGGGTCGGTGTCCGAGTGGTTAATGGAGACGGACTGTAAATCCGTTGGCTAGCGCCTACGCTGGTTCAAATCCAGCCCGGCCCACCACTTTTAAAGTCATGAGCTATAATAGCTAAGTGATTGGTATATTCACAGCTTTATAGCTCGTAACTCAAGTTTCTAGTTTTTGCCCGTGTGGCTCAGTGGTAGAGCACACCCTTGGTAAGGGTGAGGTCACGAGTTCAATCCTCGTCACGGGCTTATTTAGATATAATTTTAGAATTGTATTTACCAGCAGAGTAATTAGTTTTGTTGTGTCTATTTTTTTTGCAAATTCATGATTAAACTTAGGATTTTGTAAACGTATCATCAATACGTCTACAAAATAATGAAGTCATAACTAAATATTCAAAAGTTTTTTGTGGGTCTTCTGGTTTTGCAGGACTATGTGCTAAAGGATTACGAACACCTGTCATAAATCCTTTTAACATTTCCATAAACCCTTGCTGCTCACTTTTCAATGTGTCGGTAGATAAATCACTAAATGCCAGAATCGGGTTGTTAGGAGAAAAAATTTCAGTAATTAAATGTGTACCATCTTTTTTTACTCCTGTCTTATCTCGTATATACTGATTAATTGCTTTACTAGCAGCTTCTACTGATTCAGAATAATGTGTATCTAAAAATAATTTTACAGATGAATTTTGAATTACAGGATGCAAAAAATTGAGATAATTTTCCATGGAATCACCTAAATCTCGATAGTTATTATGCAAAAATGGGAGAACTTCTTCTAATGGAATAGTTTTTAAATAACCAATAATTTGATTCAATTTAGAAACTACTAAATGAAAATCTTGCTTAGGAAAATTATAAGAATAATCAAAAGTCGAAATAATTCTCTCCAATGATATTAAAATTTTTGAACCTTCATCTAAATATCCCAAGTCTTCATCTAAATATCCCAAGTAAGGTTTTAAAATGCCAAATTCTTGCAATAATATTTTGGACTGTTTTTTCAATTGTACAGTATTAATTGGACTAAAACCTCTAATCATTAAACTCATACTATTCTTATCTTTATAAAAACTAAACCAATCTTGATAAAAATTCTCTATTAATGTTTCAAAAAAAATAATTTTATCGAGAACCTCTTTAACTTTCATGCTCGCAAATTTTAAAGCTATAGATAGATATTACACCAATAGAAAACACTACATCAATTTCTGTCTGAAATTAGACAGAAGCCACGGATAAGAATACACTCATTATTTATGTAAAAAATAAGCACATATACTATGCCCACTTTTTCTAAAAATTGTGGTAAGCATACGCATTAAAAAATATAAGACTTCAAGAAAGCTTGGTAAGCTCACTATAAAAATACAGCTTAAAGATTTGTGTTCATTTGAAACGGGTGCGGCAGGGATCGAACCTGCGACCAACGGATTAGAAATCCGTGGCTCTATCCACTGAGCTACGCACCCAAACTGATAGTCTGGCTCTCGAAAGAGTCATTTAACCAATTATATCGTTATCTCTTACCAATAAGCAAGCAAAAATTGCATATTTTTCACTAGCAAGGCTATGATCTGAATCACTAGTTATATAATTTACAGTAAAAACGCAGCAAATGGGCTATTGATTAGCTATATTGTGTTGTCAATAGGCTATTTGTGTGTTGATGTAAATGCCCTCTGGGCGGCTTACGCTAGGTTAGCTTCTGGCGATCTCGAAGCTCAACCCAATGGCACACTAGGTAATCGCACTTTTGGTGATGTTACCAAATCAGGACGATCAGATCGCATTATCCATAAAGCCCCTGTGAGGAGTTATTTGCTAGTGCCATGTTTATTCTCAAAAGGCAGGATGTTGAAATATCGAGTATTCAGCACCCAAAACGGGATCAGCAAGTGCCGATCCTCAATTATCAGGGGCAAACCTTTCGCTTAATTAGTGTCTTCAAAGCTAGCCAAGAAGAAGAAGCTAGAACCTTATGGAGAGAATTAACTGATAATCGTGGTAAAGCCTGTGTCTTACTAGAAGAACCGGATCGCTTTAGCGTTTGGGGCAAAATTCGCTTAGATCAAATAGGTAACGACACTGGTAGCCATAGCAAGAACATAATTTATGTTCAAGGGTGTCTTTTGCTGCTGCAAGCCGTTTATCTGGATATTGAGGAACTATTAGGCACTCGGCAAGCAACTCTTTTTGAGAAAGAGATTGCTGAATTGTTGCAAAAACAGCAATTTCCGGGAACAACTTCCTTAGAATCGGTTAAACATTTGGTAACAACAAATGCCCTAGATTTAGCCAAACTTCCTCTCTGGCCAGAAAATCATCTGATTATTTTATTGCAAGAACTGCATAAACTCGGAAAAACATATTTTGGTAATGCTAACTTTGCCCATCAAGTCACTGATACATTACAAGATATGCCAGAAGAAGAGCGATCGCTGTTTATGAGTTGGCTAAATCAATCATCACTGAGTAAACTGTGGCAATAATATCGCAAGTTTGGGAAAAAATGCCGCTACTAGCAGTTATTCTTGTGATCAACTGGTGTATCACTAGATCAGTAGGCCGCTCCCATAGGTCATGAACAACAAAATCTACAGAGTGCATTTACTTAGTCAATTGCCATGAGTAGCTCTTACAACAAATCCTACCGTTTTCAACCTCTCTTCTCTAATCGGAACATAATTTTGGCTGGCATCGGCTGGGCTGTGCTGGCACTGTTATACTTTTTATTATTTAGTGCCAAAATCCCAGACGAAAATGGTATAGAAAGTCGTGCAGATTGGTATGTGATTGGTACAAATATTTTTGAAGCTTTGGCTTACTTGGGTGCAGGTGTTTTATGCTTGAGGAATTGGCGTAGCCCACAAATTGTCAGTAGTCGGAATATTTGGCTCGCAATTGCTATTGGTATGTTTTCTTATTTCCTGGGAGGGATAATTTTCGGTTACACAGAAATCATCTTAAACGAAGAACCGGATGTCTCTATTGGCGATATCTTTTTTGTACTCACTTATATTTCCCTTGGCATAGGCATGATTTTAGCTGTAGCTTCCAGAAGAATCAATTTAGAAAAATGGCAACTGCTGATTGTGACGGCAATTGCTGTATTTGGTAGTCTGTTAGCATGGTGGATCTCTACCAAACAGGAAGCATCCCCAGAACCTCTAGTTGCGTTTTTGACTAGGTTTTATGTAGTTAGCGATGTAATTTTGTTAATTATTGCTACCACTTTGTTACTAGCCTTTTGGGGGGGAAGAGTTTCCCAATCGTGGAGAATGATTGCAGCGGCCGCGTTTTCGCTCTACATTGCAGATATGTGGTTTAACTATGCTCAAGGGCCAAACTATCAAAGTGGGGAGATACTAGAAGTGTTTTGGGTATTTAGTGGAGTTTTATTTGGTATGGGCGCTGTCCTAGAACATGACGCATCATTGAGCCGAACTCGGCGGGAGCGTGGGCGCAAACGAGCTTAGAAAATTTGGTGTCTACCGTGAGAAAATTAACAGATCCTGACAAACAAGAAATTCTGAAGTTATATCGAGAAACTGCCGAAACAACCTCAACTTTGGCAGAACGCTATGGTGTGAGTAATTCGACAATTAGTCGCCTGCTCAAAAGCACCTTACCAGAAGATGAATACGAATATCTCGTTTCTCTCAAACGTGCTGCCAGAACTCCTGAAGGCAGAGCGCAGGTAAGTTACGAGCAGTTGCCTTTATTAAGTCAACCAGAAAAAGAGCCAGAGCAAGAACTGCCAAGCCAGGAAAAAGTAACTCCTCGCTTGAAGTTACCAGAGATTTTGCCGCAGAAACCCGTTGTAGAAGAACGTTATCCCAAGGAAGAAGAAGAGGAGGAGGAGGATTTCGCTCCTTCTATCAGAAGAGTCCGACGGCGTTCTTCAGCAGAAGAAAAACCAAAACTACGCGCAGCAAAGCGATTAGAAATAGTTGAACCTAAGCCGACGGAGATTAGCGGTATTCCGGCTCCAATTTTAAAGGACGAACATCCTGAAGCCAGTGTCCTCGCCCAAATATTGGGAGAAGATTTGCTAGACGAGCCAGAAGATTTGTCAGATTTAGAGGATGATTTAGACGACGATTACGAGGACGATTACGAGGACGAGGAAGAAGACTTAGAGGATTCAACACCTTTAGTTACAAAACGAAGGCTAAGTGAAGCACCAGTTCAAGTCTTGCCACTGTCGGCCGCACAGTTGCCTAAAAGTTGCTATTTGGTAATCGATAGATCCTCGGAGTTAATTACCCGACCTCTTAAGGATTTTGGTGATTTGGGACAAATTCCTAACCTAGAAACCCTGCAAAAAACTTTGCCAGTGTTTGATAACCATCGAGTTGCCAAGCGCTTCTCTACCAAGCGCGATCGCGTGATTAAAGTTCCCGACAGTAAAGTGTTGCATAAGGCTAGTACTCATTTGCAAGCCAAAGGCATTACACGACTGTTAATTGATGGTCAGGTGTACTCTCTGTCTATGGTGTAAAAGTTATGGAGATACCTGCTGATTATGGTGTAGTACTGGTGACAACTGCCAACAAGCAGGAAGCAGAAACAATTGCAAATGCTCTTGTGGAGGCTCAACTAGCTGCTTGTGTAAGTTTGTTGCCGATCCATTCAATTTACGCTTGGCAAGGAGAAATATACAAAGAGTATGAGTGGCAGTTGCTAATTAAAACTGATTTGGCGCTATTTTCCACTTTGGAAGCCAAAATTAGAGAACTCCACTCTTACGAAGTCTCAGAAATCATAGCTTTACCGATTGTTGCGGGTTCGCAAGCTTACTTGCAATGGATTTCTGAACAGGTTAAACATTAGGATTTGTGTCATTTTCCGGTAAATTACACATAAATCCCTAATCACCCCTCTTTCGCCCCTCCTCGCTTGCACTGGGGGGGTTGGGGGTGAGGTTCTTGTAGGAGAACTCCACAAAAAAGTTGATCCAAATTTCTGTAACTAAAATGCCTTTTCTCCCCCTGCTCCCCGCTCCCTGCCCCCCTGCCCTCAAAACGACGGGATATTTTTTGATTTGGAAGTCTCTAGTTAAATCCCCATTCCCAAATTAACTCAATTCTACTGAAGGCGCACAGAAACACTACCACCATGAGCCGGTAAACCTTCTGCTGCTGCTAGAGTTACGGCACTTTGACCGATGGTTTGCAACGCTTGTTGATTACATTCTAAATAGGTAATGCGCTTGAGAAAATCGTAGACACTCAAGCCAGAAGCAAAACGGGCAGAACGGGCGGTTGGTAGAACATGATTTGGTCCCCCTAAATAATCGCCAATGGCTTCTGGGGTATAACGTCCGAGAAATATACTACCAGCAGATTTAATTTGACTAGCAAGTTCCTGGGGATGATCTACGCATAATTCTACGTGTTCGGGGGCTAACTTATTTAGTAGGGGGATACTATCAGCTAAATCTTCCACCAGAATCACCGCACCATGCTGTTTCCAACTAGCACTAGCTACTGCCTTTGTGGGCAGAGTTATGAGAATTTGTTCAATGGCTGCGATAACTTGCTTAACAAAAGATTCTGAATCAGTAATTAAAATAGATTGGGCGCTGGGGTCATGTTCGGCTTGCGAAAGTAAATCCCAGGCTATCCATTCTGGGTTATTTTTGCTATCTGCTACCACCAAAATTTCCGAAGGCCCGGCTACGCTGTCAATACCCACAATGCCAAATACCTGCCGTTTGGCTTCTGCAACATAGGCGTTACCAGGGCCAACAATTTTATCTACAGGGTTCAGGCTTTCTGTACCATAAGCTAAAGCGGCGATCGCTTGCGCCCCTCCAATACTATAAATTTCCTTCACCCCGGCGATTTGGGCGGCTGCAAGTACCGCCGGATTAATTTCACCGCGAGGCATGGGTACTGCCATGACAATTCTTTCCACACCGGCAATTTTTGCAGGTAAAGCGTTCATTAGTACAGAACTCGGATAACTGGCGCGTCCTCCAGGCACATAAATTCCCACTTGGGAGAGAGAAACCCAATTTAATCCCAGTTTCACCCCGACGGTATCGGTATAGCCAATATCTTGGGGCAATTGCTTTTGATGAAAAAACCCAATTCTTTCCGCAGCTAATTCCAGCGCCCCCTTGACATCTGGTGGACATTGTGCTGCGTGTTCAGCAATAAAATCAGCGCTGAGATGCAAAGATGGGGGACTGTAATGATCAAATTTGGTAGTATATTCCTTAACTGCGGCATCACCGCGCACTTTTACATCAGCAAGAATATCTTTAACTGTACCACTAACATCAACCGTTGCTTCCCGGCGATCGCTCACCAGTGCCTTGAATCTAACGGAAAAATCTTGGTCGGTTGTTTTAAGTAGCTGCATAGACTATATCTTTGAAGTAGTGCGGGTTTTGCCGTAATTATCTTAATAATAATTGAGTTTCAACGGTTGATTTCATTTATGCCGTCTTCCTAACTAATCTGCAAAACTTGCACCTCTGCTGCTGGAGAAATCAGTGTTTGACCCACTGGCAGAACAGCTAAGGCATTAGTTTGAGCTAAATTAATTAAATTACCCGAACTGTGACTACCGCCAGCCTTGTGAAATTCGTAAATTCCATCAACTAACTGTAAACTACCCCAAAGGTAAGTTTCTCGCTGGCCATTGGATTTTAACTCGTGATGCGATCGCACCTGCAAAAATACTGGTTCCCAACCACCAGCCAACCCTGAAAGCTTCTTAATAGCCGGTTGCACAAATCGCCAGAAAGTCACCAAAGCGGAAACGGGATTGCCTGGTAAACCAAAGTAAATCGAGGAATAGGAGCCGGGAAAGGTGGCAACGGTGAGGGGTTTGCCGGGACTGATGGCTACAGAACGAATATGAATTTCCGCGCCCAGAGATTCCAGAATTTGATCAATATAGTCATAATCCCCTACAGATACACCACCAGAAGATAAAACTAGATCAGCATGAGCTATAGCATAGGCGATCGCTTCTCTCAAAGCATCTGGATTATCCTGAACAATCCCCAATAATAACGGTTCTGCCCCCGCTTCCCTGACTAATGCAGCTAAAGCATATTGATTAGAATCGACAATTTGACCAGGTTGGAGAGGTTGATCAGGCGTTACCAACTCGTCACCGCTAGAAAAAATTGCTACACAAGGACGACGATAAACACTTAACTTTGCACATTGCGCCGCCGCTAAAACTGCAATTTCAGGCGGATGTAATTTAATTCCTCTAGGTAATAGTTGTTTTTCAGCTTGATAAAATGCCCCTTTGTGTCTGACAAATTCTTGTGGTTGGGGTGCAGTTAAAATAAATACACGGTTATTTTTTCGGCGTGTTTTTTCCTGCATCACCACAGTATCCGCCCCGGTTGGCATCACTGCACCGGTAAAAATTCGTGCTGCTTGCCCTGGTTGGACTGTAGACTGGGGTTGATATCCTGCGGGAATTTCTTCAATAATTTCTAAACTAGTTGGCTGTGCTTCCCTAGAGTGCTGGACATCTTCGTAACGAACTGCATAGCCATCCATTGCGGAATTATCCCAGTGGGGAAAATCTAATTTACTGGTGACAGAAGTGGATAAAATACGATGGTCTGCTGCCAATAAATCTATAATTTCTATATCCCGTTGCTGATCTAACGGTTGGACTAAATTTAAAATAATTGCTTCGGCATCGCTGACTGATAGCATGGTCAACGACTCTGACTTTTCAGGAAAGCATATCATAATGGCAGTATGAGTGATGACACCCAACTAGAGAATGAAGCACAAGAGGAATTTGACCCAATAACCGATACTAGAGATTGGTCAGCAGTAGCCACAGAATTAGCTTGTTTCGCCCTAGCTAGAAGCAAAGGTAAGGGATTGGTGAAAATCATCAATACCAAAAAACTAATCATGCCATTTATTTGTATTTTTGAGGACTACCTTGGATGATACCTGTAGCTACCCAAATCCCAATTATGAGAATTATTCCTATACTAACTGCTATAGGCGATCGCTCCTGGCAACATTTCCAAGAACTGGAAGCAGATTTTGTCTCTCAGTATCAATTGGAAGTGTGGCAAGAAGTTTTTAACTTCCGTGTTTTACCAGCACTTGATCAGGATTCTCGTCGCTGGTTACTGGTGCAATGGTGTGGAGAAGGAATTAATTCGGTGCAAAATGTGGCTTAATTAACGACATGAATCAAGCGATCGCCTCAATCCTGACTTTAAGATAAACAATAGGAGCCATAATTATTTTCCCAGCTAAATGAAAACACCTATTTTTTATGACTATAGAACGAGTCCCCGAAACACATTATCCCAAGGCTGATATTGGGCGGCGAGGAATGGCATTAGGGCTAGATTTCCTGGGAGTCTGGTTAATCAGTTCTATATTGGGAGGCAATCAAATCGGTATCCAGTGGTTGCAAATTCTCGTTTTTCTGTTCTGTTGGGTGATTTTTCGCATACTGGTAGTTTACAACAATCAAGGGCAGAGCTTAGGAAGTTGGGCTTTTGACCTGAAAATTCTCGAAGTGATAAATGGCGAAATCACAGGCAGAATTCCCACATTGCGATCGCTGCTGAAACGAGAAGCTATAATTGGATTTGGTGCGCTTTTGGTATCAATTGCCCTGGGCAACATCAGAGCTAACCCCACTGCTATACTGCTATTAATTCCCCTAGCCATTGATTGTGGTGCGGCTTTATCTGACAAACAGATGCAGCAAGCCCTACACGACCGCTATGGTGGTACTTTCATAGTTTCATCGCGCCGGGGCTATTCGCTAGATATCAAGATTCAGCGATTAGTTGCAAAAATGCGCCGAAGTGTGAGAAGATAGTAATTTGTGTTAATTCTCTTCAGGCTTGAGTGTTTGTAAGATTATGGCTAAGAGTAAAGGTGCGCGCATAATAATGACACTCGAATGTACAGAGTGTCGGACTAACCCAGATAAAAGGTCTGCTGGTGTTTCCAGATATACCAGCACTAAGAACCGTCGCAACACGACCAACCGTGTAGAACTGAAAAAGTTCTGTACACATTGCAACAAACATACTGTTCACAAGGAAATTAAGTAAAGATGAGCTACTATCGTCGTCGCCTGTCTCCCATTAAGCCAGGAGATCCCATCGATTACAAAGATGTTGATTTGCTGCGTAAGTTTATTACCGAACGGGGCAAAATATTACCACGTCGGATTACTGGACTTACCTGTAAGCAACAGCGAGATTTGACATTAGCAATTAAACGGGCGCGGATTGTGGCATTATTGCCATTTGTTAATGCGGAAGCTTAAGAAAAATTCATGAGTTATGAGTGATGAGTTAAGAATCAAAACTCCTAACTCTGAACTTAAAACTATTTAAAATGTTCACCAAATAATTGCGAGAGTTGTGGATAAGGGTACGCTAGTTGAATTTAGGGTTCAAGGCGATCGCCGTCTGGGTATAGTAGACCGCCCGGACGGTAAAACCCGTTGGTTTGTGATAGATGAACGTGGTCAATCTCACAGCCTCGCGCCTAGACAAATTAGTTATACAGTTAACGGACAAACCTATAAACCCAACGAAATTGGCAGTTTTCAAGGGCAGGTTCAACCTTATATAGATCCCTCTAGTTTGGAAGTAGCTTGGGAATTACTAGTTGAGGATGGAGAAACAGTCACACCCGCCCAAATGGCCAATCTGCTGTTTTCAGAATCAGAAGCTGCTGCTTGTTATGCCGCCCATTGCTTGTTATCAGAAGACAAACTGTATTTCAAGCAAAAAGGAGAAGCCTATGAACCACGCACTGCCGCACAGGTAGCAGAACTCAAACACCAGACAGAAGTCAAGGCATTAAAAGCCAAGGGACAGGAAGAATTTTTGGCTCGTGTAGAGCAAGCCCTCCAAGGCGAAGCAGTGGAATGGCAACGCCACGACCGCCAGCGATTAGAAGCACTGGAAAAATACGCCGCACTACTGGCTGATGTTGTGCGGATGGGAGTAAATTATGATACTCTTGCCCGTGCCTATCCGCCGCCAGCCCCAGTGTTAGAAACCATGAATATGCTGGGTCGTCCGGCAACTCCTCCAGGAGCCTTTCAGTTATTAATAGACTTAGGTTGGTGGGATGCCCATGAAAACTTGTTTGTGCGTCGTTCGTCAATTCCGGTTCAGTTTCCTAGCAAGGTATTAGAAGTGGCGCAACAGCGTTTGGATTTCCCACCCATCGACTTAGATGCAAATCGCCTAGATTTGTCTCATTTAAAGGTCTATACAATTGATGATGAAAGCACCACAGAGATAGACGATGGATTAAGTTGGGAATTACTTCCAGATGGACGAGAACGGTTATGGGTGCATATTGCTGATCCTACCCGGTGGTTAGTCCCAGAAGATGAATTAGACCTAGAAGCCAGAAAACGGGGCAGTACAGTTTATTTACCAACGGGCATGGTTCCCATGTTCCCGGAATTATTAGCAACTGGCCCCATGAGTTTGGTACAGGGAAGAGTGTCTTGCGCCTTAAGTTTTAGCGTGGTTTTAGATGAAACCGGGGGTGTAGAAGATTACACCATTCATCCCAGCCTGATCAAGCCGACTTATCGTCTCACCTACGAAGATGTAGATGAGATGCTGGAACTAGGTGTAGAAGCAGAACCAGAAATTGAAGCGATCGCTAACTGGGCAAAGCGGCGGAAATCTTGGCGGTATAATCAAGGAGCCATCAGTATCAATATGCCAGAGGCAACGATCAAAGTTAAAAACGACGAGATCGATATTGATATTTTAGATGATTCTTCATCACGGCAATTGGTAGCCGAAATGATGATTATGGCGGGTGAAGTAGCAGCCCGTTATGGTCAAGCTCACAATATACCTCTGCCCTTTCGTGGTCAACCCCAACCAGAATTACCCCCAGAGGAAGAATTGCTCTTACTCCCAGCCGGATTCGTTCGCTCTTGCGCCATGCGTCGTTGTATGCCCAAGAGTGAAATGAGCATCACCCCTCTACGTCATGCTGGTTTAGGTTTAAATACTTACACTCAAGCAACTTCCCCTATTCGCCGTTACAGTGACTTACTGACTCACTTCCAGTTAAAAGCCCACTTACGGGGTGAGAGTTTGCCCTTTACAGCCGACCAACTCCGAGAAGTGATGATGACAGTCACCTCTACCACCCAAGAAGTGACAATGGTAGAACGGCAAACTAATAGATATTGGGCTTTAGAATATTTGCGTCGTCATCCCGACCAAGTTTGGGACGTGACAGTTTTAATGTGGTTACGAGAAGACAGCAACTTGGCACTAATTTTGTTAGAAGATTTGGGCTTACAGTTGCCGATGTTCTTCAAACGTTCCGTGGGATTAGGAGAACAGGTTTTAGTCAAAGTTAGTCACGCTGACCCGCAAAAAGATATGATTCAGTTTCAGGAAATAATTTATCAAGAAAGCCATCAAGCAACGAATTAGCTGTCAGGAATAATGGGGAGAATGTATGGCTAAAGTCTTCATCTTTAACTGTTGAATGTTAATTATTACACCGCCATGAGCCAGTAATTCCGTGAATTTTGATGTTGATAAAATACTGAAAGTGGCTAAAAAGGAGAAGTAAGCGGGATATTGTACACGTTTTGTATATGCTGGAGGTTGTTTGTCTAAATTCAACACCGTATTTGATTTAATCTGTTACAACGCCAGCAAAGGTGTAAAGTCGGCAGTATGATAAAGGGATAAACACTATAAATTTACGTCACTATATATACGAGTATTGGCTAGGGAACCTTTACTATAAAGTAATTCGCAGCCTTATTTTGATATACAGACATTTTTGAACCGAATTAATTTTCGCAGAGAAACATAATATCTTAGTGCTAGAATAGCAGATTTTGTCTTTTATTAGTACAATTGTTCTATGCCGAATGAGGTAGACACAGTAACCAACAGTAGTTCTAAAGTATGGCTCGCGGTGAAATTATCAGAAAACTCTTCAGAAGCTTTTCTCGCAACGAGAGAGAAGAGTTTTTGGCTGCGGCTAACGAACTGATTGAAGAAGAAAGAAATAAAAATCACATCCTGCTGGCTAGAGATTTGGAAAAGCTGCTTGATAATGGGAATGGATACACTAAACCCCTAGCCGCTAACCTATCTCCCTGGAATCAGTTTCCTGAACCACCTAAAGATAAAGACACTGGACTAGCTTTACTAGATGTCAAGCGATTTGACTTAACATGGGATCACATTGTCCTCAGTGAAAAAATATTTGATATCCTGCAAGAAATTGTTCTTGAAAACCGTAAGCAAGACATCCTTGCAGCCTATAACCTCAAACCCAAAAACAAACTGCTTTTTTGTGGACCACCTGGTTGTGGTAAAACTCAAACCGCAAAAGTCCTCTCTAGTGTCTTGAGTCTACCCCTTGTTTACGTGAATCTGACAGCCGTATTTTCTTCTTACTTAGGTGAAACTGCAACGAATCTCCAGAAAATTTTTACCTACATTGAAAAAGGCGAATGGCTAGTTTTATTTGATGAGTTTGATGCGATCGCACGTGATCGAGATAACTTAAATGAACATGGTGAAGTTAAACGCCTAGTAAATAGCTTATTACAACTCATTGATAATGCAACTAATCAAAGTATATTCGTTGCCGCTACTAATCACGAAAAATTATTAGACAGTGCAGTTTGGCGACGATTTGATGAGGTGATTTTCTTTGATAACCCAACTATTGAACTACGCACGGCTCTTTTAAGCCGTTATCTATCTGGTATCCGTTATACTGGTGTTGATCTATCTACTTTTGCGGCTCGGCTTGAGAATGCTACTGGAGCAGATATAGAACGTATCTGTTCTGATGCAATTAAAGCTGTAATTCTACGGGGTGAACGTACCTTGACTACTGATGATTTTGAGGTTGCTATAGGGCGTTTTTTAGAAAGGCAAAGTATAATAGCAAACTCACAATAATCATCTACGTCTAATCCTAATGGTAAGTCAGTTTGAACACCTTAAATTGCCGAGAATCATAAACATAGAATTACCTCGAAGACAGAGACCTGGCTTTGGTGGTGGAAAACGCGCTAATCCCGTTGAACATGGTAAGTCTTTATTAAATCAACTGTCTGGACTGACTGAGCCGAAAAAACAAAAGAGTAACCCTTTCCGTCTTGACCCCAAATTAATTTTTAAGATAAAAACTCATCAAAAACTTTCAGACGATCTAGTTAATCAGACAGGATTAGATATCCTAGCATTTGAACCTGATAAAGCCATAGTTGTCTTCTCGTCTGATCTGGAGTTAACAGAATTTAGGAGACGTTTAGAAAATTACAGTCAAATTATAGAAGGTAACAAATATGAATATTTAGGGGCAATTGATGAGCTAGTCCCCCTCGAACGTGAAGATCGCATTGGTCGTCTATTAGAGCTAAACCCTGTACAAACAGATGAACTTGCAGCTTTAGATTTAGAGTTATGGCACACAGGCGATCGCACAAAGATGAAAGCATCTTTAGAACATATTGCCGAAAAGCTAAAAGACTTTTCCAGCGATAATGCTCCTATAAGAATGAGTGATAGCTACGTTGGTGATTATCTGTGCATAGCTAGAATTAAAGTCACTCACGAAGTTTTAGAGTTTTTACTGGAACTGGAAACTGTCAAAGAAATTGATCGCCCTCCCCAACCTGCATTTGAGAGAACTGCCGATTATAATTTACCAATTTCTAGTTTTCCCGAAGTTATTTCTCCACCTGAAAAGAATTGCGGCATTCTTGTTATTGACTCAGGTGTACAGAGTGGTCATCCATTAATTGCACCAGTGCTGGGGGAAGCTGATGTATTTCCAGATCCAGGACAGCAATTAATAAAAGGTGGTGCAGAAGATGTAGATGGACATGGTACAAGTGTTGCTGGTATTGCTATTTATGGAGATGTTGAAAATTGCATTAAAAAACTTTCTTTTGATCCAACAGTGTGGTTATTTTCTGCTCGTGTAACAGATGAAAATTGTCAGTATTATGAGGATCTTCTCTTAGAAACTCAGCTTGATCGAGCAATTAAGGCTTTTGTGGATAATTACCCTAATTGTAAAGTTATCAATATCTCTCTGGGTGATTACGAAAAATTTTATATAGATGGAATGAAGCAGTTTCGATTAGCAGCAAAGATAGATGAAATTGCTTATCAATACCAAAACAAAAACATTCTTTTTGTGATTTCAGCAGGAAATTCTTATCATGAGGAGTTAGAGTATGAAAAATTACGAACTGACTACCCAAATTATTTATTGAATAAGAATGCTCGAATTATTGATCCAGCAACTTCTGCGATCGCACTAACTGTAGGTTCTTTATCTTATGGTCGAGGTAGTATTACAGAACCTGCTGATGTGCGTCGTCAGGCGATCGCAAAATTACGAGGATACCCTTCTCCCTTTACCAGAACTGGTTTTGGAGTAGATGGAATTATTAAGCCTGACGTTGTAGATTTTGGTGGAGATTTAGCATTAGACCTTAGTTATCGAGAAGGTTTAGATTTGCCTAAAGTTAGTCAATTAGGAGATAATGTCGCTGGGGTTTCTGTTGTTACTTTCTCCAAAAATTTCCAAAGTTCTTTATTTCACATCTGTAGTGGTACAAGTTTTGCAGCACCTCGTGTAGCTAACATTGCTGCTCAACTCTTCACAAAATATCCAAATGCTAGTTCTAATCTAATTCGGGCTTTAATAGTTAACACTGCGGTACTTCCCAAAGAAATTCCAGATGAATTTCAATTAAATAGTAAACAATCTCAAGGTGAAAAGACAAAACAAATTGAAAAGCAATTAGCAATCTATGGATATGGACAGACTGATTTAGAACGTGCAATGTATTCTGCTGAAAACTATGTTGTTCTGTCAGAAGATAATATTGTTATTCCAGTGGGAAAGTTTCATATTTATGAAATTCCCCAACTACCAGAGGAATTTTTTGATGTAAGAGGTACTCGCACATTATCAGTTACCTTGGCGTTTGATCCTCCAACTCGTCCAACTCGTGGAGACTCATATTTAGGTGTAACAATGGAATTTAATATTTTTAAAGGTATAAATAAGCAAAGTGTCATCAATGCTTATGTAGATGCCCTTAA
>NZ_JAYGHH010000052.1:1073-42125 GCF_034931045.1 Nodularia sp. UHCC 0506 | reverse complement strand
CAATACAATTTCAGTAACTAAATTTTTCTGGCGGTCGTAGCTAGCCATTCGGCTGTGTACCTTGTGAATGTGTTGCTTCTATGTCCGCAAGTTGGTTATTAGTAGTACGCTCAATAAACTCAAGGCTGCACTAATGATAAACATAAACGTATATCCCGTAGCAGTGGCGATCGCACCACTCAGAACTGAAGCAGCAATTCCACCCAGATATACTACTGACACTTGAAGCGTATAATCAGTAGCGGCTGTAGCTAGTTCGCATTTATCCATCATGGCACTTAGTAATGCAGTATATGCCATGCTTTGGGCTGCATTGACTGTGATACTAACAGCATACAGCACAGGTAAACTACTGATACCAATTGCAGGTATGATATATAAAAGCGTCATCATGCTGGCAGCAAAACCAAATAGAGTTAGAGAACATAATCTTCCCAAGTGGGGAATCAAAATTCCTGCAATCAAAGCACTAACAATGCGGACACTGTAACTGACAATACCCAACATTAAGCCAATATCTGAGAGCGACAAACCTCTATCAACAAAAAGTGGCCGAAGCATTGTACCTGACATCATTTCGCCTCCCATATATAGCAATACTACGAAAAGCCACGGTAATGCTTTGGGACGCGAGAGAAAGTTGATAAAAGGTTGAAAATAAGATTTAAAAAAGTTTGATTTCTGAGATTTATTACTAACTTGTTCTTTATACAATATTACTGGAATTAAATTCAGTAAAATTACAACTGACATAATTATCAAGCTATACCGCCAGCCGATTCTATCTAGTAGAATCAGCACTCCGCCCCCACCAATAATAGCGCCAAAAACATTTCCCCCAGCTTGAATAGCGTTTCCTAATCCTCTTTCTCGTGGTTTGAGTAAATTTACTGCTAACGCATCGGTTGCAATGTCTTGGCTGGCGGAAAATAAAAAAGCGAGAAACATACAAAAAACTAAGATATTGAAATTCTCTTGAATATCAATAAACGCACATCCAAATGTTACAAGTGCTAACAAAAGTTGAAAACAGATAATCCAACCGCGATAGTGTCCTAACCTTGGCAAACTGTAGCGGTCAATAAAAGGCGACCACAGAAATTTTAACGCTGAGGGAAGAATGAGAAAACTTAACAACCCGATAGCATCCAGCGACATATTTTGTTGTCGCATAAAAACAGGTACAGTTTGGATAAAAAAGGTTGTCGGAATGAATTGTGTAGTATAAAGTGCGGCGAGCAGGATTAATTTAGCAAGCATGGCGATGTGCGGAGGATAACAGATCAAAAATAGCGACAGGAAAATAATGTTTGGCGTTGCTGAATCCAGATATGAAAATCAAAAATTGCCTCTCTTAAACTCTCACTCTCTGCGCCACCCTGAGGGAAAGCTTCCAGCTAACTGCGTCTGTGCGTCAAACAAATTCATATTCTCACTCAGCAACGGTTAATGTTTCCCATCGCCACAACAATTAAATTAGAAATTAGCTTTAATTTGCACGCCATAGGTCACGGGATCGCCAAATCCTGCGGTTCCATCCGGTACTGGGAATAAAAATCCAGACGTGATATAGCGAGTATCAAACAAGTTATTTGCATACAGGTAAATGCCATATTTCTCAGCTTCGTAACCGATGCGAGTATTTACTAAGGCATACGGTTCTTGCTTGATTTGGTTCTCATCATCGAAATAAGTAATACCATAACCACGCAATTCTGCACGAGCAAATAAGCCGGACTGACTGCGATATTGAGCCGCTAAATTGTAGGTAAATTGTGGTGCTATGGGAACTCTATTATTACTTAGGTCTACACCTGTATCGGAATTTAGGTAGTTTTTGTATATACTATCTACATAACCAACTGATGCAGTTAAATCGAATCCTGTAGCTGGTTTTGCTTTCAGTTCAAATTCTACTCCAGTGGCTTTGAGATCAACATTGTTAACTCTGCCAAAAAACCCACTCTCATCAAATTGCAAAACTTGATAGTCATTTACATCGTTCTGAAAGATGGATAGGTTAGCAATTAAATGATTATCCAGCCAAGAAGATTTCAAACCGACTTCATAACTCCAAGTTTTTTCTTCTCCAAATCGCAGTTCTGCTTCACTATTGGCGCGGTAGTTCAATCCACCCGGTCTGTAACCTTTGGCAACAGTCGCGTATCCCATTAAACTAGGATTGAATTGATATTTCAAACCGAAGCGAGGAATCAATTCACTGTTGCTAACTTTTTCATTGTTAAATGCCGGACGCAGTGGGGTGAGAGTTCCGTCAGGGTTTACTGACTCATAAGTACTATCTGAAGAAGCATCACTAGATTCGTAACGCAAACCAGCAAATACAGTCAATGGTTCTATAAGCTGATAATCTACTTGTCCAAATACCGCGTAGGTTTGCCGATTATCGTCTCCAGTACGTCGGAATCTTCCAAATCCAGGAAAGTCGATTTGAGAATCATCAACGTTAAAGTCACGAGATTCGTAGTAACCACCTAACAACCATTGAAAACGCTCGGCAGTTTCCGGAGATTGGAAACGTAATTCCTGCGTCCATAATGTGGAGTCAATACTATCAATAATTTGTATCGCTCCTGTACTCCCCGGCACAAGGTTTTCTTGACGGGTAAACCGACGTGCGGTGATGGATGTGGCTCGGAAACCCTCGCCGTTGTAACCAACTCTGATAGCTTGAGTATTTGTATCTAGCTTACTATATCCTTCAGTTTGTAAGTTAACCTCAAATGGGTCAGCAGGATTTAACTTGTTGTAAGTGGGATTACCGTCATCTGTAAAGCTGTTATAGCTATTAAAAGCTACTGTCCAGTCGGGTGTAGGTGTCCACAGGAGTTGCGCTCTTGCAGCTAGGCGCGATCGCTCACCTATTTCATTACCTGTGGCGAGGTTGTTAATAAATCCATCCTGTCCTCTGTAAGCTCCCGCAATTCTCAGTGATAATTTATCGTCAACCAAAGCATCATTGAGAGCGAATTGGAATTCGCGGCTGTTATATCTACCATAACTTGTACTAACTCGTATTTCTGGTTCTGGCGTTGCTTGTCTAGAAATGATATTGACGACCCCACCAGAACTATTTCGACCATATAGCGTACTTTGAGGGCCTCTTAGCACTTCTATTTGTTCTAGATCGAGTAAAGCTAAGTCAAGAAAGCCGTTATAGTCAATTGGAATATCATCGATGTAAAAGGCTACGCTATCCTGAGCAGTAAGGAAATTTTGATTGTTCAAACCCCGCAAACTGTAATTACTAAACTCTGTACCGCCGGAAGATGTGGGAAGAAAATTAAAGTTGGGCGTTTGATTGGCAATATCAATCAAAGAATCGATTTGAGCATCTTCTATTTCCTGACGAGGTATTACAGTAATACTAATGGGTACATTCTGTGCATTTTCAGGTCGTTTTTGGGCAGTAACAGTTAATTCAATATCTGGTTCATTAGGTTTTTGGCTCTCGGCTGATAGTTGAGTTTCAGGTGTTGTTGGTGTCACCCCTAAAACTAAACCTTCATTGCTGTCAAATAGTTCGACTTTTGGAGCTTGTGTTGTCCCAACTACAGTAATTTGGATACTATTTGCATCCTGGTTTACCGCTAATACTTCCGTAATTCCCGCAACTGGCTTTTCTTGACGGAAGGTATTACCACTGGCTAAAAGCAATTGTGCATTTGGGATATTTGCAATAAAGCTATTACCTTCTATTTTAGTTGTGGCTTGCAGCTGATCAGATGCAGATGTTTCTAAAACAACTTCTAACCCACTAGCTGTCTGATCTAACTTTATCCCTGTTACTAGGATAGTAGACTGCTCTTGTTGAGCTAGCCACTCTTTGACACTTGTGTGAGGAAGCTTAATATCTGAAAGCTGGGGAATTTGATGATCTTCTTTTGTTACAGCTAAAGCTTGTTGATTTATTAAAAATATGGCAAGTATGATAGCTAGTCCTGAATTTTCCAGTAGATACAGTTTCCTCATTTAATCCTCACACCAAAAAAGTAATCTCAAATTATCAATAAAAATTGACAAAATTAAAGTTATTAGTAGCAAATCGACTCAAGCATTTATGTTGCTCAATTATTTGGCTTTGTGGTAAATCTGTCAAATGACAAGCTGTCAAACTTCTAAATCGCGTTCTAGATTAAAAATTACTTATTGATTAATTATTCTTATGGTTGAAAACAGTTGATTGATGTACTTTCAAAACTGTTAATAAACAAGCATTTGAGATTAGTTTGACTTATTGTCAAATATTAAAGTTTTTCTATAAAAAGTTAAAGATATATAAAATTAATTATTAATAAATACACTAGTGATCAACAGTAGTATTTAATACTGTGTTTTTTTGTACGTATCAAATCTTGAAAACAGATTCTAAACAAGGCACTTAATCTCTGAAGCTTTTGCTGGACAAGGATATTGATGAAAAAATAACCTAAATTTTAACCACCCAAACCCTTGTTATTAAGGGATTATTCTACTCTAGATGCGTTGGACTTGATGCCTGGTGAGAGTATATTTTTTAACTTTTAATTAATTTGAAGAAAAAAAATAAATAGCCAAAGCTAATATGTATTAATTTATACTGATTGTTATAAAGATATTTTAGATTGACAATACTCTAAAATCTGTATTAGCTTAACCTATAGTATTCAGCCCTCTCAATATTGACAAAAAGTACATTATGTGATTTTTCTAAGGAGATAAAACAAAAACTATACTTAAACGCTGATGTTATCTTCCATATTTGATGCATTTGTAGAAGCCAGCCCCGTCAGTGTCATGATGCGAGTCCTGATGTCAAATATTTTTAACTCCTCACGGATGAATCAGCTATTTGAGAATCAGAGCGATCGCCAATACTCTCAAGAGTTACTGTTTTCGACTCAGGTGGATTTGATGAGTCTGGTAGTATGTGGGATGTATCCATCGGTTCATGCCGCTTATCAGAAGAAGGCAGTGGAGGTAAGTGTCAGCGCCACAGCACTATACAACAAACTGCAACGAATTGAACTGCCTGTGAGTCGGGCATTAGTCCATGAAACAGCATCAGACCTCCAGGAGTTACTTCACCGATTGAATGTGGAACGCCCTAGTCCTCTAGGAAAACAATATCGGCTGCGGATTGTCGATGGTAGTTGTTTAGCCGGAACCGAACGCAGACTAGCAGCGCTGCGTCCCCATGCAGCCAAACCATTACCCGGAAAAACAATCACCATTCTCGACCCAGGGACAAAACTGGTTGTTGATGTCATCCCCTGTGAAGACGGTCATTCCCAAGAACGCTCCTTGTTCAATCAGGTTTTGGCACAAGTGCAACCCCAACAAGTATGGATTGCCGACCGTAACTTCTGTACCGCCGGATTTCTGCATACTATTGCCAAACTGGGAGCGTTTTTTGTGATTCGTCAACACGGGAATTTAGGATACACGCCCGTGAGTGAATTACAGTCAGTCGGACGATGTGAAACTGGAACCGTATTTGAACAACAGATTGAAATTACCCATGAGGGACGAACTTTTCGGTGTCGCCGTATCGTTGTCAAGCTGAATTGTCCCACCCGTGACCAAGATTGGGAAATTGCTATTTTTACCAATTTACCACCCACTGATGCCGACGGCGTTCTGGTGGCAGAACTCTATCAAGGGCGGTGGAGTGTGGAAACTTTATTCCAAACTGTTACCCAAAACTTTCATGGGGAGATTGAAACCTTAGCTTATCCCAAAGCTGCTTTGTTCTCCTATTGTCTGGCGCTGTCAGTCTACAACCTTTTAGCGACTCTGAAAGCAGTCCTTGGTAGTGTACATGGGGTAGACAAAATCGATGCCGGATTATCCGATTATTATTTGGTGGATGATATTCACGGTATCTATCGAGGCATGATGATTGCCATTCCTCCGGTTCATTGGCAATGCTTTGAGGAGTTTACCGACATTCAGATGGTAGATATTCTCCAACATCTGGCCACTAAAGTACATCTGAAATCGTTTCGCAAGCATCCCAGAAGTCCCAAAAAGAAGCGACCACCTCTCTTGGTTGATGGCAAACATCCCCACTGTTCCATTGCTCGAAAGCTCAAGCAATACAAAGCAACTCTTGATGCTATCCCATGAAGTAACATCATAAAATATGTTATTTGTCAATATTTAGAGGGCTGGTTCACATAGCTTGTTACGACTGCACAAAAAACTGAGCAATTTTCTGAGAAATGTCGATGATGTATAACAGTGAAATAACAACGTTAGCAGATTTACCGCGCGTGCAAGCACGTCAATTTCCAGACGCTAGAGCATTGATATTCAAGGATAAGTCACTTACCTATATACAATTAGATCAAAGAAGTAATCAGGTCGCAAATTCACTATTAACCCAAGGAGTTAAATCAGGGGCGCGAGTAGCATTTTTAGCGAAAGATTCACTTAAGAGTTATGAAATTTTATTTGGTTGTTGCAAAATAAAAGCTGTTTTTGTACCAATTAATTGGCGTTTAGCTGCTGCTGAAATCAGCTATATTCTCAGAGATGCTAATGTTGATATTCTTTTTGTTGGGGCAGAATTTTATCAGTTAGTAGCATCGATTATAAATGAGATTGACGGTGTTAAAACCATTATTGCCTTAGAAGAAATTGACGGTAATTGCCTGAGTTACGATATTTGGTCACAGGAACATAGTGATGAGCCACCAAATGTTGCTGTTGCAGCCAATGATGTAGCCGTACAAATGTATACTAGCGGCACGACTGGAAGACCTAAAGGTGTCCAACTAGGACATTACAGTTTTTTTGCGATCGCCAAAGAATTTGCTCAACGAGGTCAAACCTGGATCAACTGGAACGCAACTGACAAAAGTTTGCTAACCTTATCTTTATTCCATATCGGTAGTTTATGGTGGGCTATTCGTGGTTTAGCATCAGGAGCAGAAAATATTGTCTTAGAAAATTTTATCGGCGTTGAGGTTCTCGAAGCGATTGAAAAGTACCGCATCACTAAGACATTTATGGTTCCAGCTATGATTCAAATTTTGTTGAACGAACCATTATGTCAAAAAACAGATTTTTCATCACTAGAATACATTATTTATGGGGGTTCTCCCATAGCTGAATCATCACTAAAAAGTGCGATCGCTACATTCGGTTGTAATTTTGTACAAATATATGGAATGACCGAAACTGGTAATTGTGCTGTTTCTTTACCTGCACAAGACCATACATCTGCAAATAAAAACATCCTCAAAGCTGCGGGTAAACCCTTTCCTGGCGTATCGGTAGCCATCATCAACAGTGAAGATAAAGAACTATCTTGCGCTCAAGTGGGTGAAGTTTGTATCAAATCTCCTGCAAATATGATTGGTTATTGGAAATTACCTGAAGCTACAGCAAAAACCTTAGTAGATGGCTGGATTCATACTGGTGATGCTGGTTATTTTGATGAAGAAGGTTACATTTACATTTGCGATCGCTTTAAAGACATGATTCTTTATGGTGGTGAAAATGTCTATCCCGCAGAAATTGAAAATATTTTATATGAACATCCAGCCATCAGAGAGGTAGCAGTAATTGGTGTTCCAGATGAAGATTTTGGAGAAGCAATCAAAGCGATTGTGGTGTTAAAAACAGGAATGAAAGCAACCGCACTAGATATTATTAATTTTGTTCGGGGTAAAATTGCTGATTTTAAGTTACCTAGAAGCGTTGAGTTTACTGAATCTTTGCCAAGAACGCCTAGTGGTAAATTACAAAAAGCCAAGATTCGGGAGAAATATTGGCAAGGGTATGAACGGCGGGTGAATTAAAGAAAGTATCCCCAATATTTGGGTTTATTTTAAAACGCAGAGGAGCGCAAAGGAAGAAATGACTAATGAATAATTCTCAAGTTCCACTTTGGAAACCGCTAACTGTACGCAACTTTTTACTTTTGTATATCGGTGAAACCGTTTCACTTCTAGGCGACCAATTCTACATCGTTGCATTACCTTGGTTAACAATACAATTAACTAACTCTGGTATCACATTAGGTACAGTGTTAATGAGTGCAGCAATTCCTCGTGCTGTTTTGATGTTGTTTGGTGGTGTGGTGAGCGATCGCTTTTCACCACGATTAGTGATGTTAGTTTCCAATGCTTTACGTGGGTTACTAGTCGTTTTATTTGCAACCATCGTTGCGCTTAAAATGATTCAACTATGGCATATTTACTTTTTTGCTGCGGGCTTCGGAATATTTGATAGCTTTTTTATACCTGCATCTAAATCAATTATCCCCAGTCTGGTATCAAAAGAACAGTTAATAGCAAGTAATACCCTGAGCCAAGGAACTTCCCAACTGATTTTGCTAATTGGGCCGGCTTTGGGTGGTTTGCTGATTGCAACTGCTGGTATTGAAGTCGCATTTGTCATTGATGGGATAACTTTCGCCATCACAACTATCACCCTTTTGCTCATGAAGGGAACAACAGCAAAAGCAATAGTATTGAATGGGGAATTAAATCAAAATTCTACGTCAACTAAAAAAACTATGAGTTTGATTGCTGGTATCCGTGAGGGATTTTACTACGCATGGCACAATCAGCCTCTGAGAATCTTTTTGCTGGTAATGGTAATCCTAAATTTTCTATTTATTGGGCCATTACAAGTTGGGATGACTTCACTGGCTCATAGTCGCTTCCCAGGTGGTGCAGTAGCTTTAGGAATATTGCAATCAGCTTGGGGTGGTGGTGGGTTAATTGGGACACTCACACCTCAATTTGTCAAAAATCTCCCCAACATCGGAGTTTTACTGCTGACTATTGCGAGTGTTCAAGGCTTTGGTTTATTTTTACTTGGCTTTATTGGTAATATAGGACTAGCTAGTATAACAATTGCAGTGCTGGGATTTTGCAGTTGTATTTTTACTGTAGTAGGAATCACTTGGCTTCAGAAAAGAACCCAACCTGAAATGTTAGGAAGAGTGATGAGTTTGGGAATGTTTTCTGCTTTTGGTGTTGCTCCTATTTCTTTTGCTTTAGCTGGGATTTTAGTAAATTTAAATCTGATAATTATGTTTACTGTTGCGGGTAGCATTATGTTGATTACAAGTATTTCTTTAGCGGCGAATCCATCGGTACGTAAAATTAGTTAACTAGATAAATCTGGTTTGATTGATTAATTTTTCTGTAAAAACTGGGAATAGTGAACGGGGAACAGGGAACAGGAAATTTACCTGACTTCTCCAAAATTAAATAATTAAATAAAAGCCATATAGCGAGTGAAAAAATTATGAAAGTTGAATATCAAGACAATCAGCGAATGGGAGTTGTTGTTTATGACTTTAATCATAAAACTGCTTCAGATGGAGATATTGAGGATCTTAAGCAACTGATATATGAATACAAAATTGTTGTACTCAAGGAGCAAGATTTATCACCTGATGAGTATTGCGATTTTGGGTATCGTTTTGGGGAGGTAGAAAAATACTATCAGCCGATGTATCACCATCCAGAAAGAAAAGAGATTTTTGTTTCCTCTAATGTTTCTGAGAATGGTCAGCAAGTTGGAGTCCCAAAAACTGGTAAATTTTGGCACGCTGATTATGCGTTTATGCCCAGGCCATTTGCATTTTCAATGGTATATCCTCAAATCCTTCCTAGTAAAGAGCGTGGGACTTACTTTATTAATATGTCCAAAGTATATCAAAGTTTACCAGATGACCTGAAAGCGATCGCCAATGAGTCGAGTTGTTATCACAGTGTCAGACGTTTTTTTAAAATTCGTCCTGGAGATGTTTATCGTCCGATTTCGGAAATATTGGACGAGATTGAACGAGTCACACCTCCCGCAAACCATCCAACGACCTTGATTCATCCGGTTACAGGAGAAACTATCCTCTACATTACCGAGGGGTTTACTTATCGCATAGATAATTCAGAGGGAAAACCGCAAGATATAAATATTCTCCAAAGGTTGTTGACTCATTCCGGTCAGTTAGACAAAACTTTTGAATATCCATTAATCGAACACCATGAATTTGAATTAGGGGATATACGGATTTGGGATAATCGATCTTTAGTCCATTGCGCTCACTATGCTACAAATTCAGAACCAGCGGTCACATTTCGATTGACCTTGCACGATAGCTATCCATTTTATCAGTTATAGAGCAATTTTATTCTCCCTGCGTTTAAGAGGAGGTTTTAAAAGTCACGATTGATGCATTAAATATTTGGCGTTGTTGAATTTGAATATGAAATTTTTAAATTCACTCTTCTCAACTCTTACTCTCTGCGACTCTGCCCCTCTGCGTGAGTTAAATCCATATTCTCAATCAGCAACGCCACCAAAAATTAAAAATTAATTTGCCTTATTCAGTCATTTAATCAGGATAAAATATCATGTTAAATTTTCAAGATTCAAGTCAACAAAGCGTCAAAAAAAATAGCATCTATTTCAATAATGATGATATATTACTGGCACAAGTCCTCAAACCTTATAAAGCTCATTGTCAGTATCTTAAATTTGCTGAAATAACGAAAGATGGCGATCCTCAGCATGGGGGACGTGTAATCGGACGATGTGAATTCTCGATTCCAGAATCATGTTATATTGATGACACTGGTCATTTTAATTCAGTAGAGTTCAATATTTGCTACAACCAAATGATGTATTATGTCATAGCTAAATCCGTGAAAGAAAGACTGATGGCATCATTGCAGTCGTGGACTATGGCAGATTATTGGAATAAACAGCTACCGGATGTCTATATTGTGAATTTTGAAAGTTCCTTTCGACGTGCTATGCAGTCTTCTAAGTTTTGGGGTGAGATTGAGTTTACTAATATTCGGATTAAATCTGGGATGATGTATATAGTTACTAAATGTCGTTATTGGGATGATAAAGATGGTAATTGCAGTGGTAATGTGAAATTAGTTATTGTAAATTCTCCGGTATAGGTTTACTCGAATTAATCCTTTTTTTTTACAAGGCGATATTAAACTAGTGAACAGTATATATCTTGCCTAAATAATTTTTTACGCAGAGAAGAGAACGCAAACAAGGACTTTGTTTTGCTTAAGTAGTATGTCTAAAATCACATTTTTTACAAATTATATTCAAGACGAAATATCTAAAGCAATTGGGATAAACGCATCTGAATTGGATGTGGAAATGTCTTTAAATTATTTAGGGCTTGATTCATTAATTGCTGTCAAACTCAGAAATAAGTTTAGAAAAGACTTGGAATTAGATATTCCAGCAGTAAAATTTCTAGAGGATACTAATGTTGCAAATTTAGCAATATTAGTCGATAAATTGAGTATAAATGCTGACTCAAAAATAGAAAATGATGATGAATTGTTGGAAGGAGAATTATGAATTTAGTTGAGTTCCTCACACAACTGTCGCAACAGAATATAGAATTGTGGATGGAAGATACTAAACTGCGTTATCGTGGTCGCAAAGAAGTATTAACTTCCACAGTTTTAAATCAAATTAAGCAGCATAAAACAGAAATTATTGATTTGCTGCGCCAAGGTTTTCATAGTTCTAAATCCTACCCTCTGACTCATGGTCAGCAAGGTTTATGGTTTTTGTATAAACTTGCACCCACAAGTGCAGCTTATAATGTTGCTTTTACAGCTCGCATCCGCTCTTATTTAAATATTTCGGCTTTACAACAAGCATTTCAGAAGTTAATAAATCGTCATCCAACTCTCCGCACAACATTTGCACAAAAGGATGGCGAACCTGTTCAACAGGTTCATGAATACCAAAAAGTCGATTTTGAAAATATTGACGCTTCAGCTAAGAATGAAGATGAGTTGATAAGCCAAGTTATAGCAGCATATCAGCGTCCCTTTGATTTAGAAAAAGGTAATTTATTACGAGTAAATTTATTTACTTGTTCTGAAGATAATTATGTAATATTACTAACTATACATCACATTGTGATTGATGGTTTTTCCTTGGGAATTATTCTTGATGAGTTGCGATCCCTCTACGAAGCGGAAAATACAGATCGAGTTATATCTTTACCTGCTATTAAGTACCAATATCAAGACTTTGTACAGTGGCAGAGAAATACTTTAGCAAGTTCTGTAGGCGATGAACTATGGAATTACTGGCGTGAACAATTAGCGGGTGAGTTACCCATATTAAAATTACCAACAGACCGACCGCGACCACCGATTCAAAGCTATCGGGGAGCTTCCTATACTTTTGAAGTAAATCAAGAGTTGACTTCTCAGCTACGAGAAATGGCGAAAGCTCAAGGAGCAACTCTTTACATGACTTTGTTAACCGCCTTTCAAGTGTTACTTTACCGCTTGTCAGGCCAGGAAGATATAATTGTGGGTGCGCCTATTGAGGGGAGAAGTCAGCCGCAATTTGCCGAAACTGTAGGCTTTTTCGTGAATATGCTGGCTTTGCGGGTAAAGTTGGCTGGTAATCCGACATTTTCTCAGCTTTTGACTCAAGTCCGCCAAACTGTATTAGATGCGATCGCCCATCAAGATTATCCCTCTACTTTACTAATTGAGCGATCTCAACTCAACCGCGATCCGAGTCTTCCTGGTCTTTTTCGCGTTTCTTTTAATTTGTTAAAACTCAGTGAAATTGCTCAAGATTATGAATTATCTGTATCTAATAAAACTAAGATGCGAGAAGATTGGGGAGGGTTAACTCTCGAACCTTTTGTGATTCCCCAGCAGGAAGGACAGAATGATTTAGTGTTCGATATGATGGAAACAACTGAATCATTAATTGGTATTTTAAGATACAACAGTGATTTATTTGATGTTACGACAATTAGCAGGATAGCAAGTCATTTTCAAACTTTACTCCCAGGGATTATTGCTAACCCAGAACAGCAAATTGCTTCCTTACCTCTACTCACGGAAGCTGAAGCAAATCATTTGTTGTGGAAGTGGAACACCAACCAAGTTGATTATCCCCAAGATCGAGTCATTCATCAGTTGTTTGAGAACTGTGTCAAGCAGCAACCAAACGCGGTTGCGGTGGTATTTCAAGAACAGCAACTAACTTATCAACAATTAAACAGCAAAGCCAATCAACTAGCACATTACCTGCGTTCTTTGGGAATAGGTGAAAATCAACTAGTGGGAATTTGTGTGGAACGTTCCCTAGAAATGATTATTGCATTATTGGCAGTTCTGAAAGCGGGTGGAGCTTATCTACCTTTAGATCCTGCGTATCCCCAAGAACGCTTGAACTTTATGCTGCGTGATTCCCAAGTATTGATATTGCTGACGCAACAAAAATTAGTCACGAGTTTACCAATAGAGGATTTAACTGTAGTTTGTTTAGATCGAGATTGGCAAGCTATTTCCCAGGAGAGGGAAGACAATTTAGTCATTAATACTACATTTCAAGTTTTAGCCTACGTGATTTACACATCAGGTTCCACAGGTAAATCTAAAGGAGTGGTGATCGCTCATTGTAGTTTAGTAAATGCGTTTTATGCTTGGGAAAAAGCTTATCAACTCCAGTCTTTGACTAGTCATTTACAAATGGCGAGTTTTGCTTTTGATGTGTTTTCAGGGGATGTCATTCGCGCTCTTTGTAGTGGCGCTAAGTTGGTTTTATGTCCGCGTGAGTGGCTGTTGGAACCGGATAAGCTGTATAAACTGATGCTAAGGGAGAAAATTGATAGCGCGGAGTTTGTTCCAGCTGTGTTGAGAAACTTAGTTGAGTATTTGCAAAGAACTCAGAAAAATCTCCATTTTATGAAATTGTTGGTAGTCGGTTCAGATAACTTGTATGTGCAAGAATATGAAGAATTTCAGCGTTTTTGTGGCGAACAAACACGTTTGATTAATTCCTATGGGGTAACGGAAGCGTGTATTGATAGCACATATTTTGAATTGGGGATGGGGAAATTAGGAACTGGGTTGGTTCCTATTGGTCGTCCATTTGCAAACACGCAAGTTTATATTTTAGATCGATATTTACAATTAGTTCCCATTGGGGTTACTGGTGAATTATATATTGGTGGTGCTGGTTTAGCTCAAGGTTATTTAAATCGTCCTGATTTAACCAAAGAGAAATTCATCTCCTATTCTCCCCACAACTTTATTTTGTACAAAACCGGAGATTTAGCGCGTTATCTTCCTGACGGTAATATTGAATTACTCGGTCGAATTGACGATCAAGTGAAGATTCGGGGTTTTAGAATTGAACTAGGGGAAATTGAAGCTGTTTTGAGTAGTCATCCCCAAGTTCAAGCAGCAGTGGTGATGCTTCGACAACTACAAACTGACAATAAATCTATAGTTGCATATATTGTTTCTGGACAGCAATCATTAACAACTAGTGAATTGCGTAACTTTCTCAAACAGAAGTTACCTGATTATATAATTCCCAATGTGATCGCCATTCTGGAAACTTTACCTTTAACCCCCAACGGGAAAGTAGATCGGCGTGCTTTACCAATTCCAGATATGGAACAGAGTCGAGAAATAGATTTTGTTCCACCGCGCACAGCAACGGAAGAAGCGATCGCTAATATTATCGCTGCTGTTTTGGGACTCACACAAGTAGGGATTCACGATAACTTTTTTGAATTGGGGGGACATTCTCTACTTGCAACTCAAGTTATGGCGCGATTACAACAAACCTTAAATATTGAGTTACCGTTACGCTCTTTGTTAGCATCTCCCACAGTGGCTGGATTGAGTGAAGCACTGACATCTTTTACAAAGACAGAATCTTCAGTTGATTTACCAACAATTATCCCAAATCCAGAACAGCTATATCAACCTTTTCCCCTCACCGACATTCAACAAGCTTATTGGTTAGGACGCAATGAAGCTTTTGAATTAGGAAATATTGCTGCTCATGGTTATTTAGAATTAGATTGCGATCGCCTAGATTTAACAAGATTAAATCAAGCTTGGCAAAAACTCATTTTGCGTCACGATATGCTGCGTGCTGTTATTTTACCAGATGGTCAACAGCAAATTCTGACAACAGTACCAGCTTATGAAATAGAAGTTTTGGATTTGCAAGATTTAGAGGTGATGCGCGAGCAGATGTCCCATGAAGTCTTACCTGCGGATCAATGGCCTCTATTTAGAATTCGAGCTACACCTATAGATGAACAGCGTACCAGACTCCACCTGAGTTTTGATGCTTTGATTGCTGATGCTTGGAGTGTGTTTATGCTGATGCGGGAGTGGTTAGATTTATATAATAATTCTGAGTTTGTATTACCACCCTTAGAACTTTCCTTCCGCGATTATGTGCTTGGGGAATCAACTTTAAAAAATACACCCCAATATCAACGTTCTCAAGAATATTGGTTTAACCGACTAGATACCTTACCACCAGCACCAGAATTACCCCTAGCGAAAAATCCCAATTCCATTACCAATCCTCGGTTTCAACGTCGTAGTTCTCAACTGTCTCCAGAACAATGGCGCAAATTACAAAATCGCGCTCAACAATTTAACTTAACTCCTTCGGGAGTTTTATTAGCTGCTTTTGCAGAAATCCTCAGTCAATGGAGCAAAAATCCTAAGTTTACGATTAATCTCACATTATTTAAACGTTTACCTTTACATCCCCAAGTCAATGAGATTATGGGAGACTTTACTTCTTTGACACTTTTGGAAGTCGATCGCTCAGTTCCTCAAAGCTTTAGCAACCACGCTCAACAATTACAGCAACAACTGTGGCAAGATTTAGATCACGGTTATATCAGTGGTTTGCAAGTAGAGCGAGAACTTAGCCGTCAACGCCAAAGTTACCAATTTATGCCAGTGATATTTACTAGTACACTAGGTTTAGAATCACTTGGTCAGGATACATCAATATTAAGTCAGTTAGGCGAACTCGTTTACAGTATCAGTCAAACCCCACAAGTTTGGTTAGATAATCAACTGAGAGAGCAAAACGGAACTTTAATATTTAACTGGGATGCGGTGGAAGAACTTTTCCCCCCAGGTTTACTGGATGAGATGTTTGCTGCTTACTGCGATTTGCTCCAACGATTAATTACCTCAGATGCTGTTTGGAGCAAGATTCAGCGAGAATTACAACAACCGACAATTGTAAATTATCCCACCCCACCCATTTCTGAGGAAACTTTGCACAGTTTGTTTATCAAGCAAGTGCAGATCCAAGCTGATTCTCCAGCAGTCATTACCCCAGAGCGTACCCTAACTTATCAGGAATTATACCAACACGCTCTCCAATTAGCATCTCAACTGCGAGAATTGGGAGCAAGTAGCGACAATGCGATAGCGCGGAGCGCTGTGCCAGAGGCAATCGCCATTGTCATGGAAAAAGGTTGGGAGCAAATTGTTGCTGTACTAGGAATTTTAATCGCTGGTGCGGCTTATCTCCCCATCGATTCCGAATTACCAGCAACGCGACAAGCATACTTACTCGAACAAAGCCAAGCAAAAATCGTTCTGACTCAATCTTGGTTAGATAATTCTTTAGAACGCTCAGAAAATCTGACTCGTATTTACATTGATTCTCTCACACCCCTACACCCCTACACCCCTACACCCCTACACCCTCAAAATCCATCAGCTTTAGCTTACATCATCTACACTTCCGGTTCTACGGGTTTGCCCAAAGGCGTGATGATTGATCATCGAGGTGCGGTGAATACCATTTTGGATATCAATCGACGCTTTGGAGTTAAATCAGGCGATCGCATCTTAGCTTTATCAGCATTAAACTTCGACCTCTCAGTTTACGACATCTTCGGCATATTAGCGGCGGGAGGAACAATAGTTATTCCCTCAGCACAGCAAACCAAAGATCCCGCACACTGGTTAGAGTTAATAGTATCTCAGCAAATTACCCTATGGAACTCAGTTCCAGCTTTGATGCAAATGTTGGTAGAATATCTTACCAACCAACCACAACAACCTTCATCTCTACGTTTAGCTTTGTTGAGTGGGGATTGGCTACCTCTAAATTTACCAAATCAAATCCAAAAATTGTGGACAAATATCCAAGTTGTGAGTTTAGGAGGAGCAACAGAAGCTTCCATTTGGTCAATTTACTATCCAATTACCCAAGTCGATTCTACCTGGAAAAGTATTCCCTACGGCAAACCACTCGATAATCAACAAGTATATGTATTCAATCACAATTTGCAGCAAACTCCTGTTTGGGTAACAGGACAACTATATATTGGCGGTATTGGTTTAGCAAAAGGCTACTGGAAAGACGCAGAAAAGACAAACGCTAGTTTCATTACTCATCCAGTTACCAAAGAAAAATTGTATAAAACAGGCGACTTGGGACGCTATTTACCCGACGGGAATATAGAATTTTTAGGAAGAGAAGATTTTCAAGTCAAAATCAACGGTTATAGAATTGAACTTGGTGAAATTGAAGCCATATTAAAACAGCATCCCACCGTTAAAGAAGCAGTAGTCACCACAGTAGAACAAACACCACAATTAGTTGCTTATATCGTTAGCGATACACCAACTCCCAATTTAGGGGAAGCTTACCAACCAACTCAGCAACCAGGAGTATTAAGCGACGCTGGAGAACGCATTGAATTTAAACTCCAGCAACCAGGAATCCGCAAATCAGAATCATCGCCAATTACTATTCACTTACCCAAATCTGAACTTGAGCAAACAGCTTATCTAGAACGCCAAAGTTACAGACAATTTTTACTTCAAAAAATCTCCCTAGAACAATTTAGCCAATTTCTCAACTGTCTCCAGCAAATGCAACTGGGTGATTATCCCCTCCCCAAATATCGCTATCCTTCTGCTGGGAGTCTTTATCCCGTACAAACTTACTTATTTATCAAACCCAACAGCATCGAAACCCTTCCCGCAGGAATATATTATTATCATCCCAGCGACCACAATTTAATCTTACTCTACAGCACCAACGAAATAGATAGTAGTGTTTACCTTGAGAATCAACCACTTTTTGAACAATCCGCTTTTGCGATATATTTGATTGGGAAACTAAGTGCGATCGCACCGATGTATGGAGAAATTGCTAGAGACTTCTGTCTTTTAGAAGCAGGACACATCGGACAATTACTCATGAACAGCGCACCGACTCAAGAAATTGGTCTTTGTCCCCTTGGTTATTTAGAATTTCCCCAAATTCAAGATTTATTTCAACTAGAAGCCAATCAAATTCTCCTTTATAGCTTTGTTGGTGGAAAAATAGACCCAACAGATTCTCAGCAATGGTCAATACTTAAAAATCCTCAAACTACCAAATCAAATTCTAGCCAATTCCGAGAATATCTACAGCAGAAACTTCCACAATACATGATACCTGCTGAATATATTCTCATTGACACCTTACCCCTAACCCCCAACGGAAAAATAGATAGAAAAGCCTTACCAACCCCCAATCTCGCAACAGCTAAATCAGCAACCTTAGTCCCTCCGCAAACCGAAACCGAAAAAACAATAGCCGAATTTATCCAACAACTGCTGCAAATTGAAACAGTGGGAATACAGCATAAATTCTTTGAATTAGGAATAGACTCACTCAAACTTGTGCAGTTGAAAAATTACTTACAAAATCAACTTCAAGTCAACATTTCCATGCGCCAATTATTAGTAGAAACAACAAATATTCAACAACTGGCATTAGCCATTGATGAGCAATTAATCATAGCCAAAATTACACAAAAACCATTACCTACAGAACAAGATGACGATAAAGAAATAATCCAAATTTAAATGTAGTATTTATGTGTACTGATATTTATAGCGATTCCCAGTTACAGCAGTTTTCATCTATTTAGACCACGGTCTTATTTCTTCCTTTGCGCCTAACGCACTTCGTGCTTTGCTGCGCTAATGCGTGAGATAAAAATAGTATGGTTCATTTACCTGAAAATTGCTGTAAATGAGGTACAAATTTTTGAAACGCAAAGGGACGCAAAGTAAAGCGCACAGGTACGCAGAGATTTGTACATCAGCAAACTAGGAAATGCTATAAATAAACGAACCACAAAGTACGCAAAGTTAAGAGAATTTAAAAGGGTTTTTGCATCATCAAGTGAATTTTTTAAAAGTTGGGATGCTAAAAATCAAAATACATCTATATTATTATCCGTGCCATCGGTGTTCGTTAATCAAAAATGAAGAAAAACATTATGAACAAAAACCAACTTTTAATCGAACTCGAAAAACGAGGAATCAAACTCTGGTTAGAAAATGATCTATTAAACATCGAAGCACCAAAAGGAACATTAACACCAGAACTACGCGATTCCCTCAAAGAACATAAACCAGAAATTATCAAACTCCTAAATCTCAACAACATCAAAACAACTTCCCTAGCAATCATCAAACCAAATCCTCAGCAACTTCACCAACCATTTACACTCACCGACATCCAACAAGCGCATTGGTTAGGACGCAATCAAGTATTTGATTTAAGCCATGTCAACAACCATGTTTACATAGAATTTGAAACTAATAATTTAGACATATCCCGCCTGACAGCAGCTTGGCAAAAACTCATTCAACGTCATGATATGCTCAGGGCGATAGTATTACCCACAGGAGAACAACAAATCTTAGATAAATTTCCCGATTATCAAATTACTATCCTAGACTTGCGAGAATTAGAACCCCCAAAAATCAAAACTGAATTAATAGCAATCCGCGAAAAATTATCTCAGCAAAACTTACCTTCACACCAATGGCCTTGGTTTGATATTCGAGCCACTTATTTAAATCAACAACAAATTCGACTGCATTTGAGCATGGATTTATTGCTGATAGATGCTGCAAGTATTCGGATTTTATTTCACGAATGGAATCAACTTTATCAAAATCTCGAATTATCATTACCACGATTAGAACTATCATTTCGAGATTACGTCATTGCTAAAAATTATCTCCAAGACTCAGAATTAGTCAAGCGATCGCAAACTTACTGGTTCAATCGTTTAGATACTCTCCCACCAGCACCGGAACTACCTCTAGCTTGTTTTCCTAGTGAATTAAAAGAGTATACATTTAAACGCTATGCAGGAAAACTAGAACCCCATATATGGCAAAAATTAAAACAACGTGGTCAAAAAGCTGGTTTAACTCCTTCTATCATTTTGCTAACCGCTTTTGCAGAAATTTTAACTTTGTGGAGTAAAAAGCCTTCCTTTACTCTCAATTTAACTGTTCTGGAACGTCTACCTTTCCATCCTCAAATCAATCAAATTATCGGCGATTTTACCAACACAAACCTCTTAGTAATAGACAATTCATCACCAAATACATTTATAAATCTAGCTTTAAAAATCCAACAACAATTACTACAAGATTTAGACCATATTTATATTAGTGGAGTAGAAGTACTGCGGAAATTGCTCAGTCAAAATCAAACAGAATTAACCGCAGCTATGCCTATAGTATTTAGTAGTGTTTTAGGTTTAAGTAATTTTTCTCAGGCAGATTTAGAATATAACTTTTTGGGAGAAGTGGTGTATGGTATTAGCCAAACCCCGCAAGTTTCCTTAGAACACCAAGTTGCAGAACACAATGGAAGCTTAATTTTTAACTGGGATGCAGTAGAAGCACTTTTCCCAATGGGGATGTTGGATGAAATGTTTACAGTTTACTGTAATTTGCTGGAGCGTTTAGCCCAAGAAAATGAATTGTGGACAGAACCCATAGAATTATCACCACCAATCCAAATTCATCATCCTCATCCACCAATCCCGCAAACAACTTTACTTCACACTTTATTTTTTGCACAAGTATCTCAACGTCCAGAACAACAAGCCATTATTAACAATGATCGCATTCTCACCTATCAAGAGTTAAACGATCGCGTCACTGAATTAGCAGGACAACTAGGCGATCGTTCTGGAGTGGTAATCGCTATCATAATGGAAAAAGGTTGGAAACAGGTTGTCGCTGCTTTGGCTATCCTTGCTGCTGGTGGTATCTATGTCCCAATCGATCCAGGATTACCACAAGAACGTATATGGTACTGCTTACAACAGGCACAAGTCAAATTAGTACTGACTGAAACTTGTTTTGTTCATAGTCTGAAATATCCAGAGAACATTCCCACTTTGTCCATAGATTCATTACAAACGTCATCATCTCAACAGCCATTCCAGCAAATCTCAAAACCCACAGACTTAGCCTATATCATCTACACCTCTGGTTCTACAGGAACACCGAAAGGCGTGATGATTACGCATGAAAGTGCAGTTAACACGATTTTAGATATTAACGAACGCTTTCGGATCAATTCAAGCGATCGTATCTTAGCTATTTCTGCTTTCAGCTTTGACCTCTCAGTTTACGACATCTTTGGTACTTTAGCAGCCGGAGGAACCATAGTCATTCCTGACGCTGCAAACAGTAAAGATCCATCTCATTGGAGTAAATTAATTACCAAACACCAAATCACAATTTGGAACTCAGTTCCGGCTTTTATGCAGATGTTAATTGAGTATAATTTAAATCATCCTCAAGTTACATTTAATACTCTCAGATTAATTTTATTGAGTGGTGATTGGATACCCTTAAATTTACCCACTCAAATCCAAGCATTATCTCCACAAGCCGAAATCATTAGTTTAGGAGGAGCAACAGAAGCCGCCATCTGGTCAATTTATTATCCAATTACCCAAATTGACCCCAACTGGAAAAGTATTCCCTACGGTAAACCACTCAAAAACCAATATATTTATGTTTTAAATACATCTTTTAAAAAATGCCCCGTTTGGGTAACAGGAGAATTATATATTGGGGGAATGGGATTAGCAAAAGGTTATTGGCAAGATGAAGAAAAAACAAATGCTAGTTTCATTATTCATCCATTTACCAAAGAAAAATTATATAAAACAGGTGATTTGGGACGTTATTTACCCGACGGCAATATTGAATTTTTAGGAAGAGAAGATTTTCAAGTTAAAATCAATGGTTATCGCATTGAACTCGGTGAAATTGAAGCCACATTAAAACAGCATCCCACCGTGAAAGAAGTTGTCGTTACAACAACCCCAAAAACACATCAACTAATTGCTTACATTGTTCCACAACTAGAGTCAAACATCACTACTCAAGAAATACGTTCTTTTCTCCAAACCAAATTACCAGCATACATGCTCCCCTCTACTTTTGTGTTGTTAGGATCTTTCCCGCTCACAGCAAATGGTAAATTGAATCGTCAGGCGCTACCTATTCCTGAAGCTACGCAACCAGAATTAACACAAACTTTTACCCCGCCTCGCAACCAAGTAGAAGAACTATTAATTACAACTTGGACGGAATTATTTCAACTTCCACAAATCAGCATTCATGACAACTTTTTTGCATTAGGTGGACACTCATTTTTAGCACTACAATTAATCTCTAAAATCAATCATAATTTTCACACAAGTATACCTCTCAGTACACTTTTTCACTATCCAACTGTAGCCCAATTAGGAAACTTTCTCATCCAAAATCATCACGCTTCCTCAACACCTATATCTTTAGTCCCCATTCAACCACAGGGAACTCAACCACCATTATTCTGTATTCATCCCACAGGAGGACAAGTAATGGTGTATCAACATCTTGCCACCTGTTTAGGAACAGATCAACCTGTATACGCTCTCCAGTCTCGCGCTCTCAACAACTCATTGGATGAGCATAATAGCATTGAAAATATGGCTGGGGAATACGCCAAAATCATTCGCCAACATCAACCTGATGGTGCTTATCATCTCATGGGTTGGTCTATGGGTGGAGTCATTGCTGTTAGTATTACTAAAGAATTAGAACAGCAAGGATGTAAAGTTGATTTTCTTGGACTTGTAGATGCGTTCTTATTTCCAGATAGTATACCAACTTTGACACCCGATCCTTTATATGAATTAGCATTAGTCTTTGGTGGTACTTTTGTTGATGCTTTGATGACGCTAGATACTGTTCAACAGCAGCAACTACGAGAGCAACTCATAAGTTTAACTTCTGTTGAACGTCTGCAATTAATGATGAATTGGGGAAAATCACAAAATTTACTTTCAACAGAACTATCAGAAGTATCAATTGAAATATTGCAAAAACAACTAGAAATAACCGAAATTCACCAAAAACTCTTAAAAAACCACCAACCTCCCCAAATTCAAGCTCAAATCTCCATCTGGTGGGCTGCACAGCAACTCACCGCTAAGTTACCCCGTACTAACTGGAGTCAATATACTATCAACGCAACTCACACAAAAATCTTAGATGGCAACCATTTTAGCATCATGCTTCCCCCCTGCAACACAACACTCGCCCAGCAATTACAAGAGTACATTTAATTACATACCAGGCTTGTTTATTGAGAGCGGAGCGCACCTGGAGGAGTCCATCGCGCCAACTCAATAACCCGGATTTCTCACAACCAGGATTTTGGGCTAAATCGCGGAATACCCCTGAATCTCTACCTCACCTCTTAAAAAATAAAATTAGCTTTTTGACTTAAACTAATTATATAGAAAGCTAAAAAGTTAAATTTATTAATTGACAAATTTAATAAATTAGTTTAAGTTAATTAGCTAAATTAATAAAAATATATATGTTGACGATTACCGTAAGCTCCTTGAGTGGCGGACAGGGCAAGACGACAACATCACTGTTCCTGGGGCGACTGCTATCGCGCCAGGGATTGCCCACCTTGATGCTAGACTCCGACCCCCAACATAATCTCACCACCTATCTGGGGTTTGAGTTAGAACCCAACCAACCAACCCTATTGGAATTTCTCAAAAAAACAGTTGCGCCATCCGATTGCATCTACCCAACTCAAGACAACGACAATTTATTTCTCATCCCCGCCGACGACCAACTTGATACCGTACAAGATTATTTATCTAACAGTGGAGTTGGTGCAACCTTACTCAAGCGCCGATTAGAAGCCATCAGCCAAATTTTCAAAGTCTGTATTATCGATGCCCCACCCCAGCGATCGCAAATTTGTTTAACAGTCATTGGCGCAGCAGATTTTTTGATTATCCCCGCCGAAGCATCGGTCAAAGGTTACGGTTCCCTGGTGCGGACGCTGGACTTACTTGGCGGCTTGCAAGATGTCGGCGCAACCAATGCTGAGGTATTAGGTGTTTTACCCTTCCGAGATCGCTGGTTTGGTAACACCCAAGCCCATGAAAGTCGGGCGGCTGTAGATGGAATGCGTGATGAAGTTGGCGAGGGGTTAGTTATACCCTCAATCCGTGAATCAGAACGCTATAAACAAGCCATCAACAAACGTACAACTCTCTCGCAATTGGGATATACCGACTTGGAATATCCATTTGAAATTTTAATTGCCAAAATTCACACTTCACTTGGGGGTAAATAAAATGTCAGATGATGTACTTAACCAACTACGCAACAAACGCAATCGCTCCACAGTTGAACCACGCCAGGATGCACTCGTTCCGAAAGTACAACCCCAAGCCCCAACACCCAAACAAAACTTACCACAAGAACCCAGCCCAAGCGAACCAGCCCACCCAACTGCTGCACCAGCAGACACCATTGCCGAACTCCAAACCGAACTCGAAAAATACCCCGAAACTCGACGACATTCAGCGATCGTTCTCGAAAAAGACCTCGACCAAGAATTAACTCGCTTTTGTAAAGATAGGGGCATCACAGTTGAGGTATTTCTAGAAGCTGCTTGGACTTTTGCTAATGCCGATAACGCAGTTTTAGAAAAAATCACCACCCAAGCCAAGCGCCGCTACGACCAACGTAAGCGAGTTGGTCAAATTAAACGGTTAATTACTATGTTGAGTAATTCGTCAAAGTGATAGATGTTGAGAGGGCGATACTCAAGTGAGACTTTCCCAATACACTTAGCGGGAGAGGATGTCAATTAATCCGTCTATACCCGAATTATTGCTCATTGTTATCGAACAATTTCTAACCTTGGCTCATAAAGCGATACAGTAGGCAACTCCCCACGCGATCGCTATTCTCTTCTGTATATATGACCGTGACAGCATCTGAACCAGACCTTTTCACCTTTACAAATTTCATACCAAATCTTCCAATAAGGCTGTAATTCTTCCCTGCGCTTTAGTGCGGTTGTCATCGTAAATCATTAAAGTATTTAGATTCGCGTGACGGCTCAACTTTTGCACACTTCTCACATCTCCCCCACTTACATCCAGCGCCGCCGTCACCGATGAATGTCTGATTTTATGCGGGCTGACAATTTTAGAAATACCTGCTTCCTTGGCGTGGGCTACCACCATCTTACGGATGCCATCCCCCGTCAGCCGATGCCCGTAGTAAGGCCGCAAAGAAATAAACAACGGTTGCTTAATGTCTAATTCCTTCCTGTCCCACAACCAATCCTGAAGGGCGTTGCAGGTCTTGGGATGCAAATCGATATTATCCTTTTGGGTTCCCCTTCCCTTTCCTAAAATGCTCAAAGTCCTAGCTTCTAAATCCAAATCCTCAATATTGCAGTGGGAAATCTCCTCCCGGCGCAGGGCATTAGCCCACAACAGCCGCAGTAGCGCATAATCGCGTTTACCTTTGATTGTTTCCCGGTCTGGCATTGCTAACATTTTTTTAAATGCTTCTGGACTAATGCCCGTCGTATCGCGGTAGGGTTTGATTTTCTCACTCTTAATATCAGCCAAAGTCCAGTTACATTTACCCACCTTATAGGCATAGTTAACCAGAGACTTAATTGCTGCCAACCGCCGATTCACAGTTGCTTCCTTTAACCCCTGGTCAATCAACACCGCTTTGTAGCGCAAAACCAGAGTTACAGCCGAGTATCTGTCCATCTGCAAGAACTGCACCACCAAAGCGGGTGTAGGTTCTTCAGAGCATACCGACATAAAAAACTTTTTTAAATCTTTAGCGTACTCATGACGAGTGCTTTTATTGCGCTTATCCACCAACAGTTCTGCCAACAGGTCACGCTCGGCCGCAATGGCGAAGGGATTGACCAAGGAGAGTGAATGTGACCCATCAGCAGATGACATAATTTTATCGAAAATAAACCTTTTCGATAATTAACTTATCACGTATTTTATGGTGTTTCCTCCTCAGATGGAGTTTTATTTTCTCGCTCCCTAGACAGACTTAATTCATCAATACCCAATCTGCGTTTCTTACTTGACCCAGTGCATTCTTGACATACTCACCGACCTAAAGGTGCGGGGAAACACTTGACGCTTCACCGACTGATGCTACCGTTCGCGCAGCGTCGCCACTGCCCAAGTGTATGATTAAGTTGGGCAAGGCTTTTGGTAACAGTTTCTAACTTTTCTGACAAGTGATTCTTCAGCTTTTGTGCTTGTTGTTGAGGTGATGTCGATTCTATACTTTCTTCTATACTCTGGGTGAGATGCCCCAAGACTGTTTCAATTTGTTGCAAGCGATTGTCTACACTCGAAGTATTATGTACCTGATTTGCTTCCAGTGCTGAGAGTCGGTTGATGATGTGGTGTAGAACATCTTCTATACGATGGTCAGCGACTTCCGTTTGCCCCAGGACTTGATGCAGAGTTTGGACTACTAACTCTGTAGCTGTATTTCCTGCTGCGCTCTAACTTTTGCTTGTACTTCAGCCTCAGCTTCAATCTCTGCTTTCACGAAAGAAGCATATAAATTGATATCTGAATTTACAGTTTCAAAACTCACAGCCAGTGCAAAAGGTACATCAGCATTAGTATCCTGGTTCCATCCCGTATGTCCAACTACAGCAATACAGAAGCCTTCGCGTAGCTCATAGGATTTTACAGTCGCCCAATCTTTCTGAACAGTTCCTGTACTTCGGGACAGTTCTTTTACTATGCCATCAATACCATTTGGTCGTGTTTGTCCATTGGTAGGCTTAAACTGTCTTTTCCCTAGTGTCCATTGGAACAGCTTGTCACCTTTCTCAGCCTCTTCTGGTGCATCGTACTCGCTGAGGACTCTATCGAGAAATCGGTCTGGATCTTCTCCTCGTTTGCTACAAGTCCAATCTAACCAAGTTGATAGATATTTCCTGCGATTACGTCGGGTACGACGAGGTTCAGCGACATAAGAAAGTGTGATTTCAATCAAAATGTCAAATCCTTCTCCTTGAGGCAGGAAATTTTCTGGCACTTTTACTTGATAAACCTTAGCTTGTCGAGCTTTAATACGTTCTAATCCTCTAGTTGTTAGCGTTACACGATTTGGGGAATTGCCCAGAGCGCGATTAATATCTGGAATACCATAACCCATAGTCCGAATGGCATGATAGAGATTAGCATCCGAGTTATTCGTCCACCCTGGTAAACGTGCTGATTGAACAATGAGTGCGCGGTAAAGCAGTGTGCTTTCTTGAGGGAATGCTGCTTCTAATGCCGCCGCGATATGTGTGACTTTAGGAGCGGCAAAAGATGTCCCCACGGCATCGGCACTGACAGCTTGACCACCATCACGGGTTGAACGAACCAATTCTGGGCAGACTGACTCTGGTGTAGTAAAATTTGGTAAATTTGGAGAGTCAATCACGTAGTCACCCCCATATTCAACCACTTCTGGTTTAATAGTGTCCCAAATGCCTGGACCTGAGCAGGAGAAAGAAGAAGGATAATTCTCTTTTGCGATCGAACTTAAGGGCGGACTACTATAAGTGTGGTGAGCAATAGAACCAACAGTTAGAGCTTGAAAACTTTGAGCTGGGTTAGCAACTCTTGCAGAAGGTTGCAGCAGATATTCTGGATAGTTACGACCTGCTTGTATATGAGCGAAAATTGAAGGGCGTGTGACATAGTTTGCGCGTGCCTCAATATTACCAGCAGAAACAATGAAGAGAACATCATTTTCCCAACTCAGCTTATCAATAGCTGCTGCCCAAGGAGTCATTGATTGAGTGCGACATGGCGAAATTCCACCTATTGAGTGGTTATAAATTCTGGTTCTAGTTTGGCGATAATAAATATCTACAATTTCCTCTAAAACATCAGGCGGAAATAGCAGTCTAGGTAGTTGCTTTCGGTCATTGAGAATCCTGGCATTTTGAAGCCAACACACTGCCTGCTGACGACCTGTTTTAGGAATGCCTCGTGGGTATAAAACTGCTCCCGCAACCCTTGTTCCATGCCCACCATTTCTAAAATAATCATAATCAGCAGTCATATTATTTTCTCCAGGCACCCAAGATGTAGAGAGAGTGGGGTCAATAGCAACTCTCAGTTTAGGGTGAACCTCTTGAATGCCACTGTCGATAATACAGACTTTGGGTGCGTTTGGCTGAGGTGGTTCTAATTCAAACTGTTCGTGATCTGATTTAGAGTTATTGGGTATAACAGATGGAACGCCAAATTCATCAGGTTCACTGACATCGAAAATATATGAAAAATTGAGAACAAGGTCTTTCAAACCTTTTCCAAGAATGCGAATCCGGCAGGAAAAGCTATCGGGTAAGCGTAAAATACCCACTTCGTAGCCTTGAACAGACCGCAAAATTTCTCCACGGTATAGTGGTTGTCGAATAAATTTCTCAAACTGGTCTTCTCTCACTAAATACAGATCATCCCACTCTTCAGATGTGAGATTATGGTTATCCAACCATTCATCAATCTTTTTTTGAAAATCTGCATCGCTCTTACAGCGTTCCCGCTTAGGACATTTGGAATATTGTTCTTGAATGTTGATGCAAGAAATACCTACATCCACAATGTATTCTTGATGATCTGAAATCTGATCCCACTGGGATTGAAGACTAGGTGAAAGAATATACTCCGGTCGCTTAGTCCCGTCCAAAATTTCCCATATTTCTGGAACCTTGCCACCACCCCTCTGGGAATCAATGAATTGCTGAATCTTTTTTCTGAGTTCCGAGAGTTCTATGTCTGCTGAAGCTCCAATAATGTAGCCTTCCTCCAAATCGGCAACAACCTCAATCCCGAAACTTTTCAGCGCATCTGCATCAAATAAATTGGGATCTACTTGTAAAATGAATGAAATTGCATCTGGGAGATCAGGTTTACCCTCTTCCTTCCTTTTTTCGCGTTCTGCTTCCCAATTTGAGACAATAGTTGAGATGGAAGACTTTAGCTTGCCACCATGTCCACCAGCATTACCTCGATTCGCCAGAGTTGTTGCAGAGATTTTCCTCCCACCTCCTGTAGGTGGGGCAGCAGTTCCTTGATTTGTCAAACGTAGAGGTAAATGAGAAAATTGATTCAATTGCTCAGACATGGGAAATTACAACGTCTTGAATAGATGCCTCAAAGTGTTCTTGGATGACAAGTTCTTCTCGATCAAGGATGGCGCGTTTCGCGGCATCTTGAGCAACTCGAACAATCTGTGCAGCTGAAAGTTTATCCAGTTTTTGCACGATCATTTCCCAGTTGATTATGCCAACCTCAACCGAGGAAAGTGTCTGTTTTAATATAGCCTCGATTTCTGCTGCTGTAGGCTTTGGCACTTCTATTACATCATCAAATCGTCGCCATACGGCTTCATCCAGAAATTTAGTCAGGTTTGTCGCAGCAACAAGCAATCCATTTGATGCTTCGTATTCATCAAGTAATTGTAAAAAAGTATTAACAACTCGTTTAATTTCGCCAACTTCCTGAACATCTTCCCGTGATTTAGCGATCGCATCACATTCATCAATAAACAACAAACAAGGAGTTTGAGATGCTGTTTCAAATACTTCGCGCAAATTAGTTGCTGTTTCCCCCAAAAATGAAGAAACCATTGCATCAAAGCGTACTTTTACAAGAGTCAGTCCTGTATTCCAAGCTAAACGTTCAGCCCCCATCGTTTTTCCGCAACCGGGAGTACCGTAGAGTAGAATTTTTTGGCGGTAGCGTAAACCGTGATGAGCCAATCGGTCACGAGCAACATATTCTCTTTCGATACGACGAAAACGATCTTCCACAACATCTGAAAGAATCATGTGGTGTCGCAAACGCTCTCTAGGAATCGTAACAATGAATGGATGGTTAAAACGCTGCTTACTTGACAGCAGAGTTAGGGAGTGAGCGTCAGATGTCTTTGAAATAGTTTCGCTAGAAGATGTAGTTGGAATTACATCACGAGATATATTAGGCGAAAGTGTTGACTTCTCTGGTGCAAGGCGAGGAGATTGACGACTACTTTTGTGGGTAATATTTTCGAGTTGTTCAGCCAGGAGAGAGTGTCCTTTTTTACGCTCTTCTTCAACGACTACAGATAGCATACTTTGGATCGCAGTTTGATCTTCACTGGCGATCGCTCTAAATAGCCGTTTGAGCAACTCTCCTTTCATTTTGTTAATTTACTGCAATATAATAGTACTATTGTATTACTGGGTGCGGGACAAGGCAAGATTGCTTGTAAATACCCGATTCCTCGTTATCTTACATTGCCTTACTGCTGCGTGTAACTGCCTTTATGAAATTCTTCATAAGCACCAGAGGCGCTCACCTCTGGTTTAGACGACGCAAGTACTCTAGGTTAAGTGGTTTCGTTGAACCAAGAATCCCCGTCGATTTATCGTGGGGAGTGTCAACGAGGCTTAAATACCACAAATTATTTGGACTCAAGTAGCTGGCGATATTGATTTGAAATGTCGTTAGGCATTACTGCTAGAACATTTGGGAATATTCGCTGTAGTTCTTCAGCAGTAGAAATGATTTTTGCCATATCAGGGCTGATGGATATAGCAGCACATAATCGCTTGTTCCACCTGCCTACAGGGGTTTGGAAGTTTAAGTCTGCCGTTGTAAAATTGGGATCGGCTTGAGCGATCGCAGCATCAACAATTTTTATAGCCTCTTCGCTATTGGTTACTGCGGGTTGCTCAACTGCTGCGGGTTGCTGAAAATCAGCATACATCTGATGTAGCCTAGCTTTTTCATCTTGGCTAAGGCATTGCCAAGCCTGATCCATCAAGCTTTGGACTATTCTGCCGCTAATTTCAGCCCATGAAGTAGCGGTTTTGAGTGATGCGATCGCGCTTTCCACTTCTGCTGGTTGATGAACTGCCAGTGGTTGATAAACTTCTGCTGGTTGATGAACTTCTGCTGGTTGATGAACTGCAACTGGTTGATGAACTGCAACTGGTTGATGAACTTCCACTGGTTGATAAACTGCCACTGGTTGATGAACTTCTGCTGGGTGATAAACTGCAACTGGTTGATAAACTGCAACTGGTTGATGAACTGTCACTGGTTGATGAACCGCCACTGGTTGATCATCCCACTCTGACTTAATAAACCCTATGCCCTTGATGATAGGAATCGACCGTTTTGACGTTTCATCATAGCGAGTGGCTTTGCTTGCCTTCGGGAATAATTGCAAGATGCGGGGGATAACTTGGTTTATACCCTTGACATTTTTATCCGAAGGGCGAACCTGATCAATCCAAACTTTGCGGCCGCCATCCTCTTCTACCAATGTCCCTGAGTCCTTATACCATTGCTCTAGCGTAGACCACAGCACTTTAGCTGACATCTCCCCATCATTGCGATAGCCCAAGCTACAATCCTCAGCAAACTGGAATAGATGATTATTCTCTTTCTGCATTGAGGAAAATACCTCAGCAGTGCAGCTATAATCAATTCCCTCAGATACCAGCGCTGTTAGCCCTGCCAACATCTTATTTAAAAATGCTGGGGCTACTTTTTCCCGCACAAAATCGATATCATAGGCAAACCGTGGATCGGCTTGCAGTTCGTTCGGGTTGTCTGGATCAGGATTGGATTTAAATGTTTTGAGAAACTTCAGAGGGGCGATTCTATCTTGTATGGCCTGAATTGTTCCATGTAGACTTGGTGTTTCATTTAAATTGAAAATTCCAGTTGCCTTGGGGATAAATTCTAAATGGTCTTTACCTTTGCGCTCGGAGTGTAAAACGTTGCCAGTAGCAAACAACTTTAACGATTGAATCCGATCAAGTCTTGGTGTTTGTGGGTTCTCTGATGCCCAATTAACTCGGCTATTCATCAGTGGAGCTAAGGAAAATTTTCTGCCATCGTCATAGTTTGAGAAATCAGCTAAACTACAACTGGTAATTGCTTGATTGCCGTAAATGATAGACACCACTTGCCTCAAGGCATCCTTACCGTTAGAACCTAGACCGCAAGCCAAAAGCAATTTAATCTCTCTTCCTCTAATCTTCCGCACCTCTTCCAAATCAAGACTAGCGCCCAAATTCCTGAGTAGGATTTGTTGCTGCTGTTCATCTAGGCAAGCTAGGAGGCGATCGCACTCTGTAGGATCAGCGTTAGGGTCATACTTGATTAGTGGCTCATAGGTGAAATAATGCTTGGTTGGATTATGTTGCTCTAATGTTGGCATAGGGTTTCTCATAATCCACTTAATACAAACCACCCCATTGATACAATTAACCCCAGGAGGGTTAAGTAATGTGGGGTCAATTTCAACGCGGAACTTTGCCCACTCTAGCAACTCTTTAACCTTGCTGGGCTTGGCATAAGGGAATACTAGATTACCTTTATCATCGGTGGTGCAATAGCTGTTGCAGTAACTCGCAATTCGTGGACGCTCCACTGAATCAGGAGAATTTTTATAATGTGTCCCATCCCAGAAATAAAGCTTATTCTCAGCCGATATCCAAGGCTTGTCACCGTATAAAAATTTGAACCCTTGCTGCAAGAATGTACTATGGGGATCGCCTGAGTCGGGTATATCAAGATCATCTGATGGTTCGGATTGTTTTTGCCTGATAGCTGCTATTTGCTTGAGTATTTCGCTTGCTAATTTGTCGCCGTCCATGCCAGATTTTAGAAGATCAACTATATCCCCTTTATCACATAAATTGGGATGAATTGATTTTAAGTCTATGGCGACAAAATGCACACCAGCTTTAGCCGCTAATTTAGCCAGTTTATGGGCTTTTTTCTCGCCAGTGCTATCATTATCTGCAAGATAAGCAATGATAAATTCTTCATCACCCATCCTTGATTTTAATTCGTTCATGGCAAAAACTTGATCTGCTTCCGCACCGTTGCCCATGACGCTAATACTTGCTAATCTTTCACCCCTAGCAGCTTCTACACACTTCTCGCCTTCATGCCATAAAATAACGGGTATAACTTCCTGATCAGCGTCCATGCCTTCAAGAATCGTTACCATCATGGCTGTAATGGCTTCATCTTGACGGTAAGCTTTCCAAGGGTAATCACCTTTGTTGTAGTGGGGTTTGCCGTCGATATTGCGTAAAGTTGTAAAGGTTTTGATCGCCCCTTTTGATTCAGCTTCACAAGGGCATTGCCACCTGATGGTCTGCTTACCATCACCATAGTCGTAGGCGACCACGGAAATTTGGGTTAATTCTTCTGGTCTGGCTTGCTTTTTCTCAAACTGAGATGTCACCGACTTGGGTATGTGGTGCGGTTTGGTGGGTTGTGGGATATCTGAAGGAACTTTACTCAGTCGAGCGATCACTAGCGGCTGACTAGGGAGTGGGATATCGGAAGCAACTTTACTCAGTCGAGCGATCGCTAACGGCTGACTAGGAAGTTGATTATGGAGTTTAGTAGGGAGTGGTGCCGCAATTGGCTCGACTGTTTTCGCCCGAATGGGAGTGATAAACCTCGTTTGGTTGTTGGCATTACTGCTGACCACTTCCGCCCAAGGTCGAATTGCTTCCCGGATATCCTTACACTCGCACCCATTGAAACATTGGTACTTGCCAGTCTGAGGGTGGATGCTGAGGTTATGCCCCTCGCAAACTGGACAGATATATTTATTTTTTTCCTTTGCTGGAGTCAGGGAATCAATGTGGTTGCGAATATCGAATGGAGTCAGTTCGGAATTCAACGGCTGACGCAGCTGCGGTTGTGCAGGTGTAGCACTGAATGGGGTAGATGATTGATCTTGTTTGTCACCTTCTACTGGCTGGTTGTTGGTGGTTGAGACTTGAAATACTTGTTCTGACATTTGACCAATCCTCCTTAGTGTGTATTGGGGAGGAATTGGAGCTGTCCTGTGGCAGTCATCTTTTAGTACAAGCGTTCGTCAATCTCAAAGGTGAAAATTTCTGAATCGCTTTTTTTGTCTGAGTTCGCCACTGTGACATGGTTTTGTTACAATAGCTTTACAGCTCAAAATCTAAGATAAGATTGCTGTTAGGGATATTAATTAGGCGGCAAAACCCAATCCCAGCTCCAATTCTCCAATTCCAGCAATTGGATCGACTTTGAAAACTCCTGTGTCTCATCGAGAACCAAGGGGTTTTCGCCATTTCTCCTATTGGTATCTGGCTAACCAAGCCCTGATAAACTCGGTTATTTCTTCCGACTGAATGACAAAGGCAGTGCCTTTTCTCCTGAGCGCCAAAATCCTCATACTTCCCATCTCAGTATAAAGATGATCATTATGATTTGGGTCAGCCTGGGTAGGAGGCCATAAAATTAGAACTTTGGCTGCGGGTGTTTTGATCGCCTCTTTCGAGGTCATCCAAAACAACTCGCGGTTTTTGTTGAGCCATCTTTCGTAGTCTGATAACTCAACCAGTGGACAGGGTTTCCACGTTGTTAAACCCTGTTTATTTTTCTTTTTTACCTGTAAAATTTCCCTCTTTTCGTTGTATACCACCTGACTATCTCCCCGCGAACGAATGGAGATAAACAAGTGTGTTTTTCTTGGAAACCTGATAAACAAGTCAATCGGATTCTTGTCTGTGGGCTTCAGCACCGGAAAGACTTCTATGCCTTCGCTTTTGAACTCTTCCAGAAGTAGGGCTGTCAATTTTTCCAGTCGTGCAATCTTTTCAATGCGTACTAAGGGTTTGTAAGCACACCCAAAAAGCAACAAGCCCGCCGGAATCATTGCGCCTGTAGCCAATGCAGAGCCACCCACCGCCAACACCAGAGCTGAGTCAGCATTTTTCGCCTCCCTAAGCATCTCTAACGCCGCTTCATTGTGCGGCGGCAGTTGAAAATCGGGAGGTGGGTCTTTCATCGACAACATTCGAGTGACCAGATATGCATATTAATAATACCTATACTGATATTAATGCTTGACACGGCATTTTTCACTGTCATGGAGTTTTACTTCAAAATTTTGACAGATTTTATGCCTTGACTGCATTTTTGAATGAGCAGCCACCTCTTAGCTTCGGGTTCTAACGCGGGCATAACCCGAAAATTAAAAACATCTGCCCAAGTTTCTACGCCGTAATTATCGGCAAACTCTAGTTCCAGTTCTTTGAACCGTAACCAATTGCGCTCGCTAATCGCTGTGAAAATGGGAATAAATGTAATTAGGGGTATTAGAGTTGCTGTTTCAGTCATCTGCGTAATCCTCAAAAATACAAACTATTGGTAAGGGTTCATCCTCTGTATCAATTATTTCTAACAGTCGCCTACCCGTGTTTTTGGCTATTCGCTGGCAATATTCTTCAGATGCAGCTACAGACCAGTCTCTAGTTTATATTGGTGGTAGGTAGTTTACTGTCTAAGTAATTGCTCTAAAATTCTCTCTAATCTTTCTATCGCAGCATTAGTAGAAATTTGGCTATCTCTTAATTCCAGAACTACATCATCTAAAATGGTGTTCCTAGCCCTGGTGGTATCTATAAAATCGCTGGCATTTTCTACAAATCGCTCAATTTTTTCGCCCATAACCTGAACGGTTACAGATAAACCGTCAAGCTGTTTTTGGGTCACATCCTGCCTATCAATCAATCGATTAATTTTGTGATCTGACGACTCCGCATATCTGGCTGTAGCAACTAGCAGTTGCTTAACTGTGTCTAATTCGTCTTCAAAATGATTAAGGCGCTGTGCGTCTGTCATTGGTTTACTCCTGATTGGGTGCAATATTTAATTTTATTTACGTCTATCATCTAAAAATTTTTTTACCAAAGTTAAAACTAGTGCTGGTACAGTGCGGTATTCTTCATCAGCCGCACTTTGTAATTCTTTCATTTCCTCCTGTGATACTCGGATGGTAATTCTAGGCTTAGTAGAAGGCATAAATATATAGGTGTCATCAGGTAACTATTATTTTCGCTCCTTTTGCCTAAACTGTCTTTGGTTTTATAAATATGTTGACAGGTGGCGACACCTGTCGCTATCATAACAGCATAGCTAATCAAACAGCAACCAAATACTGATTGAGTCCCGATATCCCCCAAAACTAGCCTGTAATTCTTTGCTGCGAAAGGCTTTTGAAGAATTGACGCGACACAATAACCCATACTGCTATTGATTGCTATATGACCATATACCGATTTAAATTGATTGCTGTATGACCCATGAAACCGAGACGCTGCAAGCATTCCACAGATTACGATTTATTTTTAGATTTTCCTGCTACTAAATCCCACTTGGCTGAATTATTAGGAGTCGCACGATCCACTTTAGTCACCTGGGAAAATATAGCTTTTTGGAGAATTACCAGCTTTAGGGATGCCTACCCCAAGAAAGCAGATGGGAGTAGGGACAGAGAATCACCCCTCAGCCCTTATCAAGCCTGGGTTTTGAGCCGTGTAGGTCGGTTAATGGCACAGTTACGCCGTTCCGAGAGAGTGAGGGGTTATATCCTCCAAAATCCCAACGACTTTAGCAAGTACAGCTACACCAAAGCCCAAAAACAACTAGCCAAAATAGGAGCCTGAAGCCATGCCAGCACGTAAAAAAGCCACAGCAACAGCGCCAGCAACAGAAACAACTATCAAAGACGCGGCTAGCAAACTGGGAACCACAGAACAAGCTCTCAGACTGGCTTTATCTCATATACGCCCTGACGACTTCGATACCACCAAAACCTTATCTAGCCTAGATTTAGAGGCAGTTTCCAAGCATTTACAGCAGCCACAACTACCAGCAACAGCCACAAAAGAGCTACAAGAGCCGACACAAGCTGATAACAGCGAAAAGCTGACACAGCAAGACTCACAGCCAGCCACAGAACCAACCACAAATGACCCTATAGGGCAATTAGCCGAGCAACCAAGCCAAGACAAGCTAGATAAGCCATTCCAACCTTCCGATGCTTACCAAGCCTCATTAGTTGAAATGCTGGCGCGTCAAGCCACTCAGGAGATAGAAGCAGTTGACGGATTAAGCCGAGTAAAGAACGCCGTTATCCTCAACAACCTCAGCGCCCGTGATGCTGAACTTGCCCAACAAATTCAGGAAAGACATAGCGATCGCAAGCACCAAATCATGGGAAGTATCCGAGATGTGGCCGCACTTGCACAAGATAAGCCAGAAGTTACCCAGGACGATACAGACTTAGGCGATGAAATCAACAACATCATTGAACAACTGGGGAAGTCTCTAGTCCGGTAAGGGTCAAGCGTAATCTCTTATTCTTACCTCTCGATGCCCTTAATTTCACACTAGAAAAAACCTTCAATCTATTCTCAGGACGTGGTTATGTTTAAAATTTTCGACCAATTCAACAACGCGATCGCTTTCACAATCAACACCATCTTGGGGGGAGAGTTTGCCAATTATGCGTAAATACCTCCCTGGTGATGAAGTTACCGCCGCACCTTACAAAACGGGTAAAGTCATCGCCAGTCAAGGAAATAAAGTAATAGTGACTTGGTGGAATGGCATTACTCACCAGTACAACGCCTCAGACCTTGACCACTACGAACATAAATCTGGCTCATGTTTTCAGTTATCCCTATTTGGATGAAACCATGCTAATTAATTCCTCGCCCCTCCCATGCTGGCTTGATGCCAAAAATACAACCGTAGCGATCGCACTCATTGAGTCTGGTTTTGGATACGAAGGAACCCTAGAAGGCGATGATATCGACTACCTCAAAACCGTTGCTTCTGGTTGGGATATTGGTAATCGCAGTTGGGACAATTCAATTGTTGTCATCTTTGATGAAGCTGTATTTAGTTTCAATTGCCACGGAGAAAGCGATTTAGAACTGCGTTGGGAGCAAACACAGAAGCTAATCAAATCAACACTTAGAGATTACCGCCCACAAATCAACCACAACCAACTTGAACTATTCGCCGCGTAAAAAAAAGGCTTTCCAAGTCACTGGAAAGCCCAAAAATTATGACACAAAAATATCCTTGGATTTTAGCACTATGCCAGATGAAATCCACAACCAGATAGAATCCCTCAAAACGGACTCACAACAGTTAGACCAGACTCTAGAACGATATGACATTGATGAACTTCTAGAGAATGAATTTAACCAGATTGATCAGCAATTCCGCCAACTAGAAATACAATACCAATCCTTGAAAAATGCTAGGAGATTCTTAAATAATGGCTAAATTAACCAATGCTCAAAAAGCCGCATCAAAAGAGGTCGCAGAAAAAATTGCTAGAGGTTCGCAACCAGCTTCTACACCAGTTACAACGACTAACTCACCCGTCAATTTCACCGATGCTAAACTACCCGGACTTTTAACAATAACTCCCGAAACAGTACCGGGAATGATGCCCAAATTCAACCCAGAACTGTACAAAATAGAAGACCCTTTAAACCCTCCTGAGTCACTCCCCCAAGCTACTCAAAGCCAGTTTGACACAGGGATGAAGGTTTACGAAGATGCAACACGGGCGATTAAACTAACTGGCGCTGCATTAGACTTGACCCGTGAAAAATTTACCGTCATTGGCAAGCATTCAAAAGCTTTCGGTGCTGGCGTTATGGCTGCTACAGAAACCGAGAAAGTGCGCGGTAATGTACTCGATTATCTTAGCCAGAAAGAGACAACCTCGCAGAAAGGCATTGGCTTAGACATTAATCAGAATGCAACCATTGTTAACGGTAATATCGCCGTACTCACCAAACAAGATTCAGACGAAAAGCTAAAACAGGCGGAAATTAAATCAGAAGAATTGCGACTCAAAACCATTGAAGCACAAGGTAAATTAAACAGTTTTAAGCAGCAACTAGGGGAATACATGGAGGTATCAAGATGAAAGTCAGAATAACAATTTGTGCTTTAATTCTTCTGGCTTTTGGTTATGGTTTAGGCAATATTATCTACTACTCAAGCCAGCCTCAAACTGCCCCAAGATTAGCTAATGTTGAGGAAATCTAAATATGAAATTGTCTACAAGCATAAGCTTAAGTGTTGCCAGTCTTTGCGCTGGCTTTTTATTATCCAGTTCTGGGTTAAAATCTAACGTTGCCCTAGCCGCCGCCGCCGCGATCCCCACAGCCTTTGTCACCTACTTAGCAGTTGACTCTAAAGCGCAAAGTAAAATCAACCAAGCCCTAGAAACCAACCGCAAAGCTGGTGTTACACTCCACAAAGTTATCCGGGATTTTGATAGCTGCAAATCCAGATTAGCCACAGTTACAGCCCAGTTGGAGGATTTAAAGAGTGAATTGGCACAAGCCAGAAACACTGTTAACTCACTGGGCAGGGGAAAATTAGAATGTGTTGGGGAGTGTGAAAGATTGCTATCGCAACTTAACCAACTAACCCAAACAATCAAGCAATTAGAACTAGACCGAGAAGGCGACGCGGGAAAAATTACCTACTATCAGGAATTAGCGATCGCTTGGGAGGAGAATTTTACCGCCAAATTAGAAACTGAAGTTACCCACAGGTTAAAACTGGCTAAACAGACAGAACTAGAAAAAATCTATCAGGAGCATGACCAAATCACAGAACAATCAATGGAACTGTTTCGCCGGCTTCAAAGTTGGAGTGAGAAAGTAGCACACGGTCACAACTCCAAAAAGGAAATTATCAAAAGCCTTGCCAACTCCTACAACCAAAATTTGGATCAGATTGGGAATGCAGTAGAAGCCGAGCGCTCAAACTACCTTGAACAAATCGAACTGTTAAACGAGCGAGTGGGGCAATTGCAGCAAGCGTTAGCCGGCGACTTGTTAGAGCCGGAGTACAAAGACTTTGGGTTTAATGAATCGGGACGGATTGCCAACGCGATCGCACTCTGGCTATATTCCCAAAAGCAAATCCCACTCCGCGTTACAGGTGCAGAAGAGGACGGGGGAATTGTGACGGCTGGCTATTCCTACTCAAAGGCGATTAACCCAGATGGACTGGTTAATTTAATCAAAGATTCCTCCAAGTCCATCGCCCAAAATCTGGGAATTTATGCCGTCACGGATGTTAAAAAATTGCCCTATGCCGATGTATTGGTGGTCAAGTTTCGACGCGATCGCCCACAACGAAAAGCCGATAAAGGTACTTTATACCGTAGCCAGCAAAACTTTATCGACTACATTTTGAGCCAACCCGTAAGACTTCGCATAATTGGCGAACCTGGAGCGGGTAAAACTCCCACGGCTTTAGTGCTAATGTCTCACCTTGTAAAACGTGGTTTTCTCAGTGGGAATATGCCCACAGGTAAAAAGTTAAATTATTTGAAATTGGCTTTTTGTAACCCCTTGGCTGGCATCAGTGTGAAAAACAGCAGTGATTTAGATTTTTGTTTGCAGTGGGATACAGCGAAAGCCGGATTTAGTGGGTTAGCCAGTGAGTATGATTTTCGGAAATTACCCCTGAATTCTGAATATAAGGATAATGTGGGCTATCTGTGGATCATGGATGAGTTTGATAACGCTGTGAGCGACTACCCAGACGGCGCAAAGGTATTTAAAACAGCACTCAAAGACGGCGGACACACCAACATAGGCATCATTGTTCTCGGTCAAAGTGCGATGGTCAGCAACACCAAAGCCCTGAAAATTGATGATATGAAGATGTTTACTGATATTTACATTGACCCCAGTAGTATCAGAACATTCTTAACCCAGTATGGCGATCGCTTCTACAGTAAGTCAGCAGTGGAGAGAGCGATCGCTAACCTTGAACAGCTAGAACTAGAACTGGAGGAACAGAACGAAAGCATTGCGGACACTGCCAGAGAATTTAGAATCGCTATGGTTTGCCAAGACCGTTCGCCCGTCTTTTACCAGTTGCCATACTTCGATTCAGTTGATATTGATTTGGAGTCCTACCAGGGCCAGTTAAGCCAAATTGAATTATTGCGCCGTGGTCAAGCTGTAGAGGGACAAACTGTTTGTCCTCACTGTGGCTCTACAAGTCACAAGAAAAATGGCAAGGCACAAGGTAAACAGCGATTACAGTGCCGAGACTGCAATAAAAATTTTTTGGTGTAGGCAATGGAAAATAGATACTTTACTAGTGGCAACTACCAAGCCAAAAGCGACCACGAACCCGGATAT
>NZ_JAYGHH010000052.1:0-1028 GCF_034931045.1 Nodularia sp. UHCC 0506 | reverse complement strand
AATGGAAGCTGAGGGATACCACGGCATTATCCCCGGCTGCTATTTGCGGCGCTGTAAAATTGGTTTATCTCGCAATCCACAGCTACGGTTACAGAATTTTCTGAGCAATCAGCCGCCGTGCAATATTAAAATTCTGTCCACAATTTATGTAGAAGACATGGCAGAAGTCGAAGGACAGTTACACCAACAATTCAAAAATTCTCAGGTGAAAGATTTAATAAAAAGCCGTGAATGGTTTGATTTAAACCCTGTTGATTTAGCGCTAGTACACTGGGCATTTTCTCGTTATGCTGTGCGGGTTGATGTTCCCAGAATATCTACAGCCGGACTGATTGCAGCTTGCTTGGTGGCATTAGTGGCAGTGGGGACAATTGGCAGCATGATCATGAGTCAAGGTCAGGCAGAAGTTTTTAATCTAAGAATTAATAAAGAGAGTAATTAATCATGGGTGAAGCTAAGAGAAGAAAGTCTCAAGACCCCAACTATGGCAAGAAGAGGGACAATCAGCAAGGAATTTTGTCTGCCTCAATCTTAAATCTAGCGCTGCGAAATATAACACCGGGGGCAGTAGTTTATCAAGATTATGCGGACGGATGCTCTATTGAGTTTTCCCCACTTGAGAAGCTATCCTTAGCGCTAAGGCAGTGGATAAGGGGAGAGGGGGCAGATTTCGCTAATTATCGTTATATTGTTCTGCATACTTTTGACGGGACTTCATTTTTCTCGATTTCAGTGGAGGAGATTAAGCAGGTTCTAATGAGTCAGTAATTTTAACAAGTGAATACTAAAAAAACGGCTTGGGGGATTATCCTTCAAGCCGTCCGCATATCAAAGAATTATTGCAATTTGCTTTTTAATTCTAGAATGGAGCCTTGCCAGTTTCCTTGGTGTAATTCAAATAGCCCTCGTAGTATTCCCCAGTGGTTTGTTTTGCGGGTGCGTGGGTAGCAGCATCAAAATGTCCGTCTGCGTAATCGTTGCGTGTCTTGGAGGTTGTAGCTGGGGTAGAAGCTGTTAAAGTGGTCATA
>NZ_JAYGHH010000051.1:12351-43097 GCF_034931045.1 Nodularia sp. UHCC 0506 | reverse complement strand
TTAACCTTAACGTTATTTTTTTTGAAAGTAGGTAGTTTTATCTTTGGAGGTGGGCTAGTAATCATCCCTTTGTTAGAGTTTGAAGTAGTAAATCAATTTCATTGGTTAACCCGGAGCGAATTTATTGATGGTGTTGCTATTGGTGAATTTACTCCTGGACCTGTGGTGATTACGGCTGCTTTTGTTGGTTATAAGGTGGCTGGTGCAATGGGGGCTTTAACTGCTGCGATCGCCATTTTTACCCCATCATTTCTCTTCATTATGAGGGCTGCACCGCTTTTAGTTCGCATTCGTCAGAACCCCTGGATTCGCAGCTTTTTGAAAGGCGTTACTCCTGCGGTTTTGGGAGCGATCGCAGCTGCGGCCATTCCCCTAGCACAAACAGCTATCATCCAAGATACTCTGGCAAATTCCCTCTTAGCCGCGATGATCAGCATTCTGGCTTTAGTTGCTCTCATCCGCTTCAAACGTCCCACATGGCAGTTAGTTCCTGCTGGTGCAATTATTGGCTTAATCGTCGGCACTATTTAACGTAACGCGAACGTCCCTATTCCCCCTCTTCCCACACTCCCATCAACAAGGTTGACTTACTTTACCTATGAGTTCTGCGGGGTTCATGTTTTCGTAGTGTTCAAAGGGTTGATGAATCCAGGGGTTATCGGGTAGATAATCGACATAGTAATCTGGTTTGATGCTAGAACAGGCTTTATACCATAGTACAGCCGTGCGAATTTCTGCCACGGCGAAATTACTATTTTGCCTTAACCAAGGTATAGTTTGCTCAAGGGTGATTCCAGAATCTACCAAGTCATCAACTAGAAGAATGTGGGAACCTAACTTTTCTGTTGTCATTGTTAAGTGACGGGACAAGGTTAAATTGCCTCGTTCTTGCTTACCGACACCACTGTAAGACGATGTAGCTAAAATTGCCAAGGGCTGCTGATATATCCGGGAAATGATATCTCCCACTCGCAATCCACCTCTAGCAAGACAGACAATCTGGTTGAACTCCCAGCCTGATTGATACAGCGCTTCCGGCTATTATGCAATACAGTTTTCTCCTTGTCCCTCTCCTATCATAGCTTTCAGCTTTGGGGATGTACCTCATAGCTGCCGGAAGTGCTGTATATCTGAGCGGACAGGTGTTCAATTTTTTGGTGATAATCCGACCAAGAAACGTAAAGGTCTGGCATAAAGCAGGTACTTTTAAGTAATACTGATTTAAACTACAAGCTTTTTATTTTAGTATGAGCATGAGCGATTCTGTTGATGAGCCTGCCGGAATGAATCCAGAAAGCCCCAAGCTGGATTTAAAAACCAAACTAGCTTATGGGGCTGGGGATTTTGGCCCAGCAATTACTGGCAATATTTCCATATTTTTTCTCCTAGTTTTCTTTACCAATGTGGCTGGGATTCCGCCTGGTTTGGCTGGTAGCGTTTTAATGATTGGTAAAATTTGGGATGCCATCAACGATCCAATTATTGGGGTGTTGTCAGATAGAACTAAATCTCGTCAGTGGGGTCGTCGTTTGCCTTGGATGTTTTACGGGGCAATTCCCTTTGGCATTATCTTTTTCTTACAGTGGATTGTACCGCGTTTTAGTACCGACCAGAGTGGTAATATTTGGCCATTGTTTTGGTATTACGTAGCCATTGGGTTACTATCTCAGGTGTTTTACACCGTTGTCAGTTTGCCTTATACGGCAATGACTCCAGAATTAACTCAAGATTATGATGAACGGACTAGCCTGAATAGCTTTCGCTTCGCTTTTTCGATTAGTGGCAGTATTTTATCGTTAATTTTAGCGCAAATTATTTTTTCTCAGATTAGCGATCGCGAACAACAATATCTCGTTTTAGCCGCAATTTGTGCTGTAATTTCGGTTTTGTCCTTATATGTGTGTATTTTTGGAGTCCGCGATCGCGTCTTAGCTTTTGAAGCCAAACGCAACCAAATTGAACAACCTGCATCTATCCCCTTCTTTGAACAGCTAAAAATTGTCTTTAGCAATCGTCCTTATCTATTTGTTATTGGTATATATCTGTTTTCTTGGCTAGGGGTGCAGGTAACAGCCACCACTATTCCTTATTTTGTTATCAACTATATGCGTCTGAATGACTCAGATGTTCCCTCAGTGATGATTGCAGTTCAAGGAACAGCTTTGCTGATGTTATTTGTCTGGAGTGCTTTAAGCAAGAAAATTGGTAAAAAAGTGGTTTATTTTTTGGGAATGAGTTTATGGATTATCGCCGCAGGAGGACTGTTTTTTTTACAACCTGGTCAAATAGGTTTGATGTATCTCATGGCTGTGATGGCTGGTGTTGGGGTGTCTACAGCTTATCTGGTTCCTTGGTCACTGATTCCAGATGTCATTGATTTAGATGAACTCCAAACCGGACAACGCCGAGAAGGGATTTTTTATGGCTTTATGGTTTTGCTGCAAAAATTAGGTTTAGCTTTAGGAATATTTTTAGTAGGAAACGCTCTGCAAGCAGCCGGTTTTCAAGCAAGCATCCCAGGTCAAACTACGCTACCCATACAACCCGACTCCGCACTACTAGCTATCCGCTTTACTGTTGGTCCATTACCAACAATTTTCTTAATTTTTGGTTTATTTCTCACGTATTTTTACCCAATTACCCGTGAGATGCACGCAGAGATTATGATGAAACTCAAAGCACGTCAGGAAAATATAGAAATTTAATGATTAGACATCTCCGACAAAGAATATAGAGACGTTCTATAGAATGTCTCTAAAACGGTTCTGTGATCACGCATATTTTATTGTCCCTGAACGCTACAGATTTCGTGTGTATAGGCGCACCTTGCCAAAGGCTGTATTTCAGTCACCAAGTCTATCTGACAAAATTCGATTACCATAGCTGAGTATTAAAATATTTGGATTGTAAAAACTCTATGACTAAAGTTACATCGCAGGAAATTGCCCTATTTCGTTCTCAATTAGCTGATGACTCCAGTGCTATGGAAGCGCTGGACTTGATTGAAGATTGTGATGGAGATTTGGAAGATGCAGCCATGAGTCTGGCTATTCGGGCGGGACAAGAACCAGGTATGACAAATTCCGAGTGGTTGGACGCTATGGCCAGAAAATGGCGTGCGGTTATATGTGAACAAGATTATCGAGAAGATTTGCTGAATAACTCTTTGATAAGCATCATGGAACGGCTGAAAACAATGCCATCATTTCCTCAGACTTTGGCAACCCCAGTCCTAATATATATTCTCAAGCAAGGCGTGAAGGATTTTTGTGAGCCAATGGATTCACTCAAGTGATATCTGCTCCAAGAAAATGGGATAATAGGGAGATGCGAACAATAATTCTACATTTCCCGTACCACGGTAGTTACCCTTGTCTCCTCTACCCCGTTGATTTCTAAATCTCTGAAATTAGACACAAGATTGATTTGACTAGCACTGATAGGCTATTAAATAAGAACTTTTATCAAACAATTATTATTTAATCAATGAATTACGTTGTTGCCGTATTACCAGACCGTATCCAAGCTGAGGGCGCTTACTTAGCTCTAGAAGCAGAGGGCATTAAAAGTACTATCCTGGGTAGGGGTTATAAAACTGCTGACGAGTTTGGCTTGGTAGACCCCAAAGAACAAGCTCAAAAGCAAGCAAAACTGATGTCTTATTGGCTGATACCATTCGGCTTTTTTGCCGGTTGTGCTTTCAGCCTGGCTACAGGTTTAAATACCTTTGCTTGGGCTGGGGAAATTGGGAATCACATCGTTGGGGGATTGCTGGGCGCTGTTGGTGGTGCTATGGGTAGTGTGTTTGTTGGTGGTGGTGTTGGTTTAGTCCTGGGCGGTGGTGATGCTTTGCCCTACCGCAATCGTTTAGATATGGGAAAATACATAGTTGTGGTTCAGGTTTCTGAAGCTATTAGTCGCCAAGCAACTCGGATATTACGTAAATTTGAGCCAGAAAATATCCAGGGTTATGCTGATACAACCAACACATAGTAATTCAAAATTCAAAATTCAAAATTCAAAATATCTCCTGCGGAGACGCTGCGCGAACAAAATTTAAAATTTGGATAATGTTGCCAAGAGAAGAACTTTTAAAGGGTGTTGAAAATCGAGATAGTGTCGCTCGTGTCATTGATCAGGCTGAACAAGCTATCAAGACTTGGGAAGTTGTGTTGACTGATTTTTTGTCTCCGCCAGAATTGGCAGAAATTAACCGGGTTTTCAGTCGGTTAACAGATGTGCAATTAGTGGCCTGGGGTGGTTATCCCCAAGCAGAACGCCAAAGAATGGCGATCGCGCGTTCGGAACTTCCCCTAGAACAGTCTCAAGTTGACCTCGTAGCCCTGGAATTTGCTGGTAATTTTCTCTTTGATACTGCTACTCACCGCGACTTTTTGGGCGCAATGCTGGGGACAGGAATCGTCCGGGAAAAGACGGGAGATATTATTGTTCTAGGTGAACGGGGAGCGCAAGCAATTGTCGCCCCGGAGTTGGCGGAATTTTTAGAAATGAGTCTGCAACAGGTACGATCTGTGCCAGTGAAAACTCAGCGCATTGATATTAATGAGTTAAAAGTTCGGGAACCCAAGAAGAAGGAATTAACTACAGTCGAGGCTTCTTTACGGTTAGATGCGATCGCCTCGGCTGGTTTTGGGATGTCCCGCAGTAAAATGGTTAATTACATTGAAGGTGGTGATGTCCGCGTCAATTGGAAAGACGTTAGTCAAGCTAGTTCTCAAGTAAAATCAGGGGACTTAATCGCTATTCGGGGTAAAGGGCGTTTAGAAGTAGGAGAAATTGCTGTTACGAAAAAAGAACGTTACCGAGTTCAATTAACAAGATATATGTAGGGCTGGCTGAATAAATATAAAACCCAGATCAATACAACATTTTATTGCTGTGTGGGCGACATTAACAAGAGATCAACCAATTGCAAATGTGCCTCTACAACGGGGAGATTTTTCATAGCAAAGGCTTGCAAGTCTGGGTCTTGACCTAGCTGTAACTGACGAGTATGAATAATTAAATTTTCCATGTGTCCGTTCACTCCAGCTTCATTGATATATGCTTGGTCAAAGTTTTCTCCAGAAAGTTCTGATAGTTGCGCTTTTAAGGCTTGATATTTAGCGCCAATATTGCTTGGTAAAGTCATTCCTTTTTGTTCAGCCAATTGCATTAATTCCTGATTCAAAGGTGTATGATCTTGAATCATTTGTTGGGCATATTGTTTGATATTTTCGTTATCTGACTTTTCTAGTGCCAGTTCTGCCATTTCAATTTCTGCCATTCCAGCTTGCGCGGCTTCTTGGATATATATTCTATCAATCTCACTTAGGCTATCTTGTGAGTTATTAGCCCCCAATGTTGTAGATATATAAGGTGTCGCTCTTTGATTAGTGTAGGCATAGTTAGTAATTGCTATAGCTTTGTCTGTTAAAGGTATTGCGGTACTAACTCCCAAAATTCCAATCAGATAAGTTAATTTTTTCGCCAATTTGCTAGGAAATAGATTCATTTTTGTAACTTTCCTATATAGCATTAATTTTTATTTATTGTGAGCCTGAGAAGAATCATAAATGCCCAAATTCTTAATACTGTGATTGTGTAATATTGCTTCAGCACTATGAATTTCTTCATCTGTGCCATTGAGGATGAGTAAATAATAACTTTGCTGGAGGCGATCGCTATAAATTCTGGCTTGGTTTTCGGGTATTCCTAAATCAATCAGCGCTTGCACTAAATTCTGATTTGCTACTACTCCCACAGCAACACCCGCTATACTAGCAATTAGAGCCACACCTACAGATCCTGCTGCCAGCAAAGTTCCTAAACCGGGAATTGCTAAACTACTCAAACCAACTAGCGCACTACCCCACGTAGCGGCTGTAAGTGTTTCACCTACTGGACTTGTGGCGTTAACACTTTGCTCACCAAGGCGATCGCTTATCCGTGTCTCACCCAGGCGTTCGTCTGGTTCTACATCTTTAGCAAGAATAGAAACTTGCGCCATCGGAAAGCCTGACGCTTTCAATTCATTAATTGCTTGCTCTACTTCTTGATGTCTGACAAATACTCCTACTGCATATTTATTATTTTTATTAACCATGTTTTCCTAATTCGTAATTAGCAGCAAAATTCACATCTTCTTGAAATTTGTAATAATTGCTCATGCAATTAATGAAGATATTAAAAAAACTATTCTTTATTGATATTGTCTATATTTTTAAAATTTGGGATTTATTACCAAACACTCAAAACCTGGAAAAAATTGAGTTTTATACTTCACACTCAGCCCTTTGCTCTATAACTTAAAGTCAAGTAAACAATTCCTGTTTACGAGCCACAGCATATACTCAAAAAAATACATACTGCGGCTCTGAATGCTTTAATCTTGTTCAGAACCAGGCTGACCGGGTTGCTCTGAATCACCAGGCTGATCGGGTTGCTCTGACTCACCAGGCTGACCGGGTTGCTCTGACTCACCAGGTTTACTTGGCTGTGTTCCGGGAGCAGTATCATTTGTGGGTGGTACTGCTTGAGAGTGTATGGTGTCAGTAGTATACTTGGTTAAATTGGTTAATGCGAATGCCGGAACACTCATCAAAGTACTCACACTTGCTACTCCCACCAGGCTAGTAAGTATTTTGAAAAAACTTGTATTCTTGTTTGTTTTCATTGTTATTTCCTGAGATTACAGCAACAAATCTGTAGATATTGCCAAATAATTTGAGGTAAACTGCACAAAATCTTGCCGTATTCCCAACTGTAATTAACTATTATTCAGATAGGAATACTCAACTTGATTTTTGCCTTTATTCTTCAACATTAATTCTATTGAACTTTTAACACTTCTGTCTAAAGCATAAGATCATGTTAAAGATGAAAGTGATAACAAACACAACATTTTTATAATTGAACTTTATTTTATCTAATTACTATAATCCACAGTAATTTATCGGTAAATTGTGAACATAAATACACCAGAACTATCTAATAATCTTGGTATTTAACTCCTTGGCTATTTGCTTTTATCAATCAGATATAATCGCTGATTTATTTACGCAATATAAATCATATAGGACTCTTAGCCCTTATTTGTTTTTTCCCCAGCACATTCATCTCAAAAACTTAAGTTTTACAGTGTTTTTGGGTAAGTCATACTTGTAACCGATGGCAAATAAGACAAAAAGCTGCTCAAATAAAAGTTGGTGTTGTTTATAATGGAGTAATGACAGACCACGTTTTGATACTTGGTGGTAGAGGGCGAATCGGTAGTCATGTTGCCGCAGATTTAGCCACCCACACACAGGCACAAATTACCATTACTGGACGTTCCCCAGAGACAGGGCATAGCTTCGGCTTGCCTTTGGGTAAGAAAGTTGAATTTTTAGTTTTGGACTTGGCAGAAGTCGATAAATTAACAGAGGCGATCGCTAATTCCAATTTAGTTATCCATTGTGCTGGTCCCTTTCACTACCGAGATGCCAATGTTCTCAAAATTTGCATTGAACAAGGTGTTAACTATATAGATGTCAGTGATCATCGTTCTTATACTAGCAAAGCTCTAAATTATCACGAACAAGCTGTTGCAGCTGGTGTCACAGCAATCATCAATACTGGTATTTTTCCCGGAATCTCTAACAGCATGGTACGTCAGTGTGCCGAGCAATTTGATCAGCCAGAAAAAATACATTTAAGTTATTTAGTTTCTGGTTCTGGTGGTGCAGGAATTACAGTCATGCGGACAACTTTTTTAGGATTGCAATATCCTTTTGAAGCGTGGGTGGATAAGAAATGGCAAAAAATTCAGCCTTATAGTCAAAGAGAAGTCATTGATTTTCCTTCTCCATATCGCCGCAGTGGTGTTTACTGGTTTGATATGCCAGAAACCTTTACAATGCCCCACACCTTCCCATCAGTTAAAACTGTAATTACCAAATTTGGCTCTATTCCCGACTTTTATAACCACCTGACTTGGATAGCTGCACATATATTTCCTAAATGGTTAATACAGCGCCGTTACATGATTGAATTTTTGTCGCGTGTCAGCCATTTGATGACAGATTTCACCAACAATTTTAGCGGCATTGGTGTAGCGGTACGTTCAGAAGTTACGGGTAAAAAAAATGGTGAAACAGCCGTTTATTGTTCTACATTAGTACATGAAAATACAGCAGTAGCTTCTGGCTGTGGTGCAGGTAGTATTGCCCAACTCATATTAGAGGGCAAACTTAAAAAACCTGGTGTTTCGCCTGTAGAAGAAGCACTACCAACAGATTTATTTATCCAAGCTATGCAAAACCGAGGAATTCAGATAAATCACAATTGGATTCAAAGCAACTTTGTCGGTCAACAACAAATCTAAAAAAAACCCATTCCCCATTGTGGATGCTGAAAATGACTAACTCTGATGACTTTGACGACGATGATTTTGATTTTGATGACGAAGAGGTATTTCAAACTAAGCGCATTAGCCAAATGACTGAAGGGGAGAGGTTACAGCGCTTTAAGAGATTTTTCGACAGCAGTAGTCGTGCTATGTTGCAAAATTGCCTCTTTCGCATCATCAACGACGCAGATGGTAAAGGTACTTTAGAGATTCTTTGCCCTAATGAAGCTGTCAAACAACGCTTATACAGAAAAAAACGCAAAATTACCAATAATATCAACACTTGTTGGAGCCATATTCGCTGGTTCTCACTGTGTATCGAGCAAGATGGTAAATTATATTGTCAGAAGTATACCCGTAACGGTGACTTAGTGACAGATGAGATTAATTCGTAATTCGTAATTCGTAATTCGTAATTCGTAATTCGTAATGCTCCCTTTGGGAGAGCTTCGCTAACGTAATTCGTAATTGAGAGAATCAAATTTTCCTGCGATTTTCCAGTTTATTGGGCAATAAGCCAAAAAAATGCCCATTTTTAATATCCCATGCCTCATTTACTATGTTCCATGCCTAAAAAACAAAAATTTCCTCACTTAGTTGGTTCTAAGTGGACAACACAGCAAAAAATAGATGGCTGGCGACACTTCCAAGTAGTCAATCGGAAAAATCAGAGTAAGTGGGTGTATGCCGAAATGGTTGCAGCTTGTGACCCTAATGTACGCTTTTGGTTAAATGCAAAATTGTTACAAGATAACTCTCAGTGGCAAGCTGGTTGGCAATCTCTACAGGAAATTGAAGCACTAGAACCTTGAAATATCAGGCAATTTTTTAAAATTAATAATTTATTACAAACAAATTACCAACGAATCAAAAGTCTAACTGAGATAGTCATTTCCCATGACTTGGGTTTGCCAATATACCTGCGATTGAAATTTTTAGTCTGATTTTCAGCTTGGGATCGCGAATCTTGATCTTCAACTTTCAAACTCAGACCATTTTACCGGGGATCAGTCTGCTTAAAGGTGGTCTAAATCAATGAAATCTATATACAAAAGTACATACAGTTATTTTGTCTTTTGTAACTCTTTTATTAAATAATGTAATTAAAAACTATATTTATCGTTTCTTAAAACGAAAGTAGAGTATTTTGGGGTTAAAAAATCGAACATAATCTTTTTAAATTCTTAAGAAACCGAATTTAGGCGTTTTTCAGATTTAAACCCCCTTCCCTTTCTGTGTAATTTCGACAATAATGGCAATCACACAGATCAGACATCGCTATGTGCGGCTAGGTGAAGGCAAAAGCTTGAGCCACGAGTTTGACAAAAAATTATAAGAGGCAAACAAAAGTGAAACTAGCAGTTTACGGAAAAGGTGGTATTGGTAAATCCACAACTAGCTGTAATATCTCCGTCGCCCTAGCCAAACGCGGCAAGAAAGTTCTGCAAATTGGTTGTGACCCCAAACACGACAGTACCTTTACTCTCACAGGTTTTTTAATTCCCACAATCATTGACACCCTCCAAGAAAAGGACTATCACTACGAAGATGTTTGGCCAGAAGACGTAATTTACAAAGGTTATGGCGGTGTAGATTGTGTAGAAGCAGGTGGACCACCCGCAGGTGCAGGCTGTGGGGGCTACGTAGTTGGTGAAACCGTAAAATTACTGAAAGAACTCAACGCTTTTGATGAGTACGATGTGATTTTGTTTGATGTATTAGGTGACGTTGTTTGTGGTGGTTTCGCAGCCCCACTCAACTATGCTGATTATTGCATGATTGTTACTGACAATGGCTTTGATGCCTTGTTTGCTGCCAATCGGATTGCCGCATCAGTACGGGAAAAAGCCAGAACTCACCCACTACGTTTAGCTGGTTTAATTGGCAACCGCACCTCCAAACGGGATTTGATAGATAAATATATAGAAACTGTTCCTATGCCAGTTTTGGAAGTCTTGCCTTTAATAGAAGACATCCGTATTTCCCGTGTGAAGGGTAAAACTTTGTTTGAAATGGCAGAACATGATCCTTCTCTGAGCTACGTTTGCGACTATTACCTCAACATCGCTGACCAAATTCTGGCACGTCCAGAAGGCGTAGTGCCAAATGATACTCCAGACCGTGAATTATTCTCTTTGTTGTCTGATTTTTATCTAAATCCGGGTAAACCCCAGGTTCCTAATTCAGAAGAGGCACTAGACTTGATGATTGTATAACAACATCAATATTCAGGATGAGGAAAAAATATGGCTTTCTTTAATAGCTTTACAGATGCGATCAGACAGAAGTGGTTACAATTCTTTCAAGCAAACCGTGAATGGATTACTCTGCACATGAAAGCAGAGTCAGTTTATACTCCTGATGGCGGAAAAAGACCACCTTCATACCTCATCCTGGGCGTTGTCAACGCGCTGGAACCAAAACTGGCACAGTTAATGATGCCCTTTTCTCGGCTAAATCCTGACGCTGATACTCTAATTGAAGTGCTAGATTTGCATTTTGACCCAGATATTGCTCTGGGTAATCGTTTCATTCCTCCATTCGAAACAGAAGAAGCTGAAGAGATAAATCAATACGAATCAGCCGATACTGTCGAGAGCGTAGAGGAAAATACTGAAGAAGGAACTCTAGCCATGTCTTATACAAATGGCTTTGAGATGGATTCTGACCTGCAAAATCTAGTAGTCGATGAGTCCCAGTTAAATGAAAATGAACTGGGTGATGAGTTTAAAGAAACACTCAGTATGGATGCAGATGATTTTGGCGAGATTTCTTTTGATGCACCCACTGCCTCAGAAGAAAAGCTGGATGACCAAATGCTGGAGGATCTGAATACACCAGACGAGAACGCCTTTAAAGACGTATTGTCAGATGTTTGGGGTGATGAAACAGCACTGCAAAGTAGTGAAGAAAATAACGATTTATTAGGGGAAGAACTGCCATCAGGAGTTTTTGATGAATCAGAGATTGCCCGTCTCTTCCCCAACGCTTAATTATTGCCGTTCCTGTTGAATATAGGGACTGTTAACTGGTCTTATGTGCCACACACTAGGGTATTTAGGGGGAAAATTGACATCCCCCTCGTATCTGCCCTATATTCACCTGCCATTAAATCTCAAGGGGAGAAAAATTAAAATGACTATCGCTCAACAACCAGAAGCTTTAAACTTTGAGTGTGAAACTGGTAATTACCACACCTTCTGTCCAATTAGCTGCGTGGCGTGGTTGTACCAAAAAATCGAAGATAGCTTCTTTTTGGTAATTGGTACGAAGACTTGTGGGTATTTCCTGCAAAATGCGATGGGGGTAATGATTTTTGCTGAACCTCGCTATGCAATGGCAGAGTTGGAAGAGGGAGATATTTCGGCACAGCTGAATGATTATGAAGAGTTAAAGCGGTTGTGTTTGCAAATTAAGCGCGATCGCAACCCTAGTGTTATTGTCTGGATTGGGACTTGCACCACAGAAATTATTAAAACTGATTTGGAAGGTTTAGCACCGAAGTTAGAATCAGATATTGGCATACCTATTGTTGTTGCCCGTGCAAATGGTCTAGATTACGCCTTTACACAGGGGGAAGACACTGTTTTGGCTGCAATGGCTCATCGTTGTCCTACTCAGGCTCCTGCGGCGGAAACAGAAACGGAAAAGAGCGATCGCAACGCCATTCAAAAGCTGCTAAACTTCGGCAAAAAGAAAGAAGAAGTGATCCAAGAGGAATCCGAGTATGTGGATCATCCGCCTTTAGTTCTCTTCGGCTCTCTTCCTGACCCTGTTGTAACTCAGTTAACTTTAGAACTGAAGAAGCAAGGAATTAGAGTTTCCGGCTGGCTACCTGCAAAGCGCTTCACTGAATTGCCAGTAATTGAAGAAGGGTATTATGTCGCTGGTGTCAACCCCTTTCTCAGTCGGACTGCGACTACCTTAATGCGTCGCCGCAAATGTAAACTAATTGGCGCACCTTTCCCCATTGGCCCTGATGGAACTCGCGCCTGGGTGGAGAAGATTTGCTCTGTATTTGGTATTACTCCCAAAGGTTTGGATGAACGCGAAGCTCAAATTTGGGAAAACGTGGAAGATTACGTCAAACTGATTCGCGGTAAGTCTGTATTTTTCATGGGTGATAACTTGCTGGAAATCTCCCAAGCGCGGTTCTTGGTACGCTGTGGGATGACAGTTCAAGAAATCGGCATTCCCTACATGGATAAGCGCTATCAAGCTGCTGAGTTGGCGTTGTTAGAAAAGACTTGTCATGAAATGGGTGTACCTCTGCCCAGAATTGTGGAAAAGCCGGATAATTACAATCAACTGCAACGGATTTATGAATCAAAGCCAGATTTGGTAATTACTGGTATGGCTCATGCTAATCCTTTGGAAGCTAGAGGGATTAATACGAAGTGGTCTGTGGAGTTTACCTTTGCTCAAATTCACGGTTTTACTAACACTCGTGACATTCTGGAGTTAGTGACTCGTCCGTTACGTCGGAATAACAATTTACAGGATATGGGTTGGGATAAGTTGGTGAAAGAAGAAGCGAAGATTTAGTAATATGGAGTGGGGTGAATGATGCTAACCCCACTCTCTGTTATTCCGGTATAAGTGAGGTTTTCTATGAGCAATACTATATCTTTTCAAGAAATAATTGGATACGTTGAAGCTCTTTCTCAAGAAGACCAAGATTTATTACTAGAACTAATTCAAAAAAGAAGAGTTGAAAAACGACGCTCAGAAATAGCTAATCATGCGGTGCAAACATTAACAGCAATTGACGCAGGAACAGCTAAAAAAGGTACGGTAGGAGATTTATGGGCTGATTTAACTGGAGATGAATGAAACTTTTAGTTTGGGATACCAGTTTTAAGAGAGCTTTTAAGCGAGTTATTCGTAAAAATCCCCAATTAGAAGGGAAAATATTTGAAATATTAGAATTACTAGCGTCTGATATATTTAACCCTGTGTTGAAATCTCATAAATTGAGCGGTCAGTTAGAAGGTTTATGGGCTTGTTCAGTGGCTTATGACTGCCGAATTATCTATACATTAAAACAAGCTGAGGATACACAAGAGGAGATAATTGTGTTGGTTGATATCGGTAGCCACGATGAGGTTTATTAAAGTTTGGGCTTGAATCGATTAACACCATAACAGGATGATGATTAGGCGCAGTTCGTCGTTGCGATCGCTTTAATTCCAGGTAACTATGTTTTAGAATTATAATACAACTGATTACACAAACAAAGATGATATCTATCAACCTAGATCGAGAAACAGAAATCTATCTAGCAGAAATTATTACTCAAGAGAATATTACCTCCGAAGAACTGCTAAAACAACTAATTTATCAACATTGGCAAACTATAAAACCTCGTCAAACCCTAGCTCAAAGACGAGGAAAACATCCAGAAAACCTCTTACAAGATGCTGCTCCTGATTTATCATTACGAGAAAATCGTAAAAATATCGTTGCAGAGCATTATACAAATAATCAAATATCTAACTCTGTTTGAGTAACTTTTACTTCTTTTTGTTTTTCAGCACTTTTAACAACTTCATAACTTAAACGAATATTTAATCTTTGTTGGTTTTCAATAATATCCTTAACTGTGACAATCTGAATCTTATCAAAACTATGAGTACTATAGTATTTACTCTGATAAAATCCAGCAGCTTTTGCCGTTTTTAGCATCTCTCTACTGGGAGTTTCTAAAGTTATAAATATTCCTATTTTAGCATCTTGTAGGGTCATTGTTCCTTGTAAATCTCGGATGTCTCCTGATTTGACTTTCCCAGATTTTACTTGAAAAATAATTTTTTCTGGTTCATCTTTATCACCCTGAAAGTAAGCAATTCCGTCTATGCCTTTATCTGCACCTTTTTTAGTGTTAATAACTGCTCTGTTGTTAGTGTAAGTTAAAATTGCCCATTTTTCAAATTCTTTACGTGTGCGATCATCTGCTTTATTCGCCAATGCTGTTGCACTTTCCATATCTTTAGGAATACCATGCAGATTGATAGTTTCTAGAACACCAGCACCAAAGCTCTCTTCTAATCTTCTTAAAATTAAGCTAATACTTTGATAAGTAATATCAATTCCTATCCATTGTCGGTCTAATCTTTGGGAAACAGCAACGGTTGTACCACATCCACAATAAGCATCTAATATTACATCATCTTCGTTAGAACTGGCTTTAATTATTCTTTCTAATAGTGCTTCTGGTTTCTGTGTTGGATAACCTAAACGTTCTTTTGCGGCTTGATTAATAAATGGAATTTCAATCCAATCTTTAGCTAAAACACCATCTGATTCATCTAAATATTGACGATAAGTATATTCACATTCATATCCTAAAGGAATATCTGTTTTTCTTCTTAAATTACCTGCTTCCAGAACATTACGCCCACGCAATCTAAATCTTCTACCATTTTCGTCAACATACTTGAATTTTTTCTTAGTTACTTCTGAATATTCATCCGTTATTAAGTCGTAATTAAAGATATGTTTATCTGCTCTCTTGCAATATAAAAAAATAACATCGTGTTTTTTGTTAAAATATCTTTTTGAAAGGCAACGTTCGCCATAACACCAGATAATTTCATTTAAAAAATCACCTCCCTGAGAACAAAAAACAGCATCTAATATTAATTTTAAATAATGACTAGCAGTAGGATCACAATGTAAATAAAAACTACCCGTAGGTTTTAAAACCCGATGAATCTCAGTTATTCTTAAAGTCATACTCACTAAATAAGCAAGTAAACTTCCTTTTCCTAAAACCTTACTTAATCCTGAAATTAAATCAATACATTGCTGAGTGAATAAACCATGATAATTAGTAATAATTTCATCTAGTCCATGAATAGCGTGATCATCCCATTCCCAAGTATCGATAAATGCTTGAGCTTGGGCTTTGTCCTCTGAACCAATATTATTATATATTTGATTATAATTGCGTTTAGAATTAAAAGGTGGATCAATATAACATAAGTCAACAGACTCATCTTTAATGTAACGTCTTAATACTTCTAAATTATCGCCATAATAAAGTTGATTAACCATTATCTCTATCAAATAACCTTGCTTGATTTAACCCTGCTTAATCGCTTTTATACTTAAAGTGCTTTTTGTCATAGCAGAAAATAAATGATATTCCCTGATATTTTATTAAGAAGCATTAAGAAAATACCTGATAAAACCTGATTATCTGGAAGCAAATTGAGTTATAATGCCTGAAAGTGCTGCATTGTATAAGTTTTATGAATGTTACAGAAATTTTACAAATTGTAGATAAATTGGTATTTACTGAAACAGATAAGCATTTAGATGATTTGCAAAAAAAGATTATTGAAGAGGTGTTTAAAGGTAAAACTTATCAGCAAATAGCAGAAATTTATGATTATGATGAAGGTTATATTGGTGATGAAAGTCGGAAGTTATTTAAAATATTATCCGAACGATTAGATGAAAATATTAATAAATCTAATTTTTGTTGGACTATAGAAAGAGTTACAAATTCTAATAGAATTATTAGTTTTGAAAATAATAATATCAGTTTGTGTCCTAATTATGAACAATCAAATCAAAAACCCTCTCAACAAAATAATCATGTAGATACTGTTGATAATTCTAAAAAATCTCAATATGACTTAACTTTAGCACCTAAAATAACTTATTTTCAGGGAAGAGAACAAGAACTAAAATTATTATATGACTGGACATTAAAAGAGAACATTCCTCTAATAGCTATCTTAGGATTAAGAGGAATTGGTAAAACTACGCTAGTGAAAAGATTTGTTGATCTCAATTTGCAAAGATTTGAGTTAATTATCTGGAAAAATCTGAAAATATATCAATCTTCTTTCAATCAATTTTTGCATGAAACTATTACAGAATATTCAGAAAATATCAAACCGACATTGCCGGAAAAATCCCTAATATACCAATTTTCTGAGTTGTTGCGCCAGAAAAAATGTTTAATTATTTTTGATGATGTACAAACTATGTTTACTGGTGGTGAATTTGCTGGTAAATATCAAGATAAATACCAGGATTATCAAGAATTTTTACAGCTAATCACAGAATTAGAACATCAAAGTAATATTATTTTAATTAGTCAAGAACAACCTCCAGGAATTAATTGTCTAAACCAGGAATTATGGCAAATTGAATCTTTCGATAAATGTTTAGAATTATCAGAGTTAGATAATATTGAAATTCTCAAAAATATGGGTTTAAAATCAGATTCAGAAGATGATTTTTTTAAATTAATAAAACTATATACAGGTAATTCGATTTATTTAAAAGATGTTGCTAGTTTAATCATAAATTTATTTGCTGGTAATATTAGTGAATTTTTAGCAGAAAATAGTCTAATAATTACAAAAAATATTAATCTTTATTTGAGTGAATTATTTAACAGATTATCACCTATCGAACAGGAAATAGTCTGGGAAATTAGTAAATATGAAAACCCGTTATCTAGAGAGGATTTAAGGCAAAATTTATCACTCTCCTCAACAGATTTGATAAATGGCTTACAATCATTATGCCAGCGTTACGTGATTAAAAAACAGGCATTAGATAAAGTTATGTTTACTTTAGATCCAGTTTTTCTCAAGTATTTACATAGCCGACTGATTTAAAAAATAGAAAAATGAAAATTAAGAGTAATTATGCTGTGGAACAATTAATAGTTGGAGTGGCTGATAAGGAAAAAGCAGAAATGCTATTGAAGATTCTTTCAAGTTTAGATTTTGTTAACTCTGTAGAAGTAATGGAAGATAACGCGAATATATCTGAAGATGAGCAAGATTTTTTTTCTTTGGCGGGGCTGTGGGAAAATAGAAATGTTACTACTGAGTCTATTCGTCAAAAAGCATGGCGAGAAGATGTGAAATAATTTTATGTGATACAAATATTTTCATATAGTTTTATAAGAATAACTCTAGGGTTATCTATGAGCTTCGTCGTATTGGGATAAATCAATTAGCTGTTAGTGCCATTACTCAAGCTGAATTATATTATGGTGCTAAGTAGGTCAACATAATTAAACATAAAAACTTGGCGATATAGATCCCCGACTTCTCTAAGAAGTCGGGGATCTGGGTATTACGTTTTTTCAGTTTGAGCTACTTATTAATAAGCTCGAATTGGGGAAGTTAAAAAACATTAATTAAGCTTAAAAAAGCAATACCCAAACTTACTAAAAAGCCTGGGCATTACCAAAAATGAAAATAGATTGTAAGTTACCAACAAATTAACAATTAGAGAAATTAGCTAAACAGCACCACTATTTTTATTAAATAGAATAGCTACCGTTTTGAAAATTAATTTCAAATCGTATAATAAACTCCAATTTTTTTGATACTCTAAATCTAGGCGAATTACATCTTCAAAACTGCGTACCTTAGACCTACCATTGACTTGCCATTCTCCACTCATACCGGGTTTAACGTCTAAACGTTGCCATTCTGGTACTTCATAACGCTCTACTTCATCAGGTGTGGGTGGTCTAGTACCCACTAAGCTCATATCTCCTTTGAGGACGTTCCAAAATTGCGGTAATTCATCCAAGCTGGTGCGCCGCAAAAACCGCCCTACCCTCGTGACTCTAGGATCTTTTTCGTTCTTGAAAAACGCACCTTCGACTTGATTTTTAACTTGGGATTTCTTTGCTTCAGCGTCTACACACATGGAACGGAATTTCCAAATCTTAAAACGTTTACCCATCCAACCACAGCGAATTTGACCAAAGAAAATCGGACCAGGATCATCAATTTGGATAGATATTATAATGGGAATAAACAAAAATCCAGTAATTACCAAACCTACTAGTGCGCCCACAATATCTATGAACCGTTTCATCCAAGATGCCACAGAAGGATGAGTGGCGGGTAGCGGCTCTGCTTTGCGAGAATTATTTTTTTGGATGTCTGTGGGTGTGTTAGTTTCTTTTGGGGGCGTTTCGCTGCTAGACTCAATGGTGAAAACTTCATCTAATCCTGTGAGGTTTAGCACTGCCATAACTTGAGGCGTAACATTCCGCAAAGTTAAGGTAATGCCTTTTTCTTGGGCATTTTTGAAATTACTCACCAAGGCACCCAAACCACTACTATCCATGAAAGTAGTTTGGTGAAAATCAATAATGATTTGTTTGGGAAGTGGATTTTCTTGAGTTAAATTTTGGCAGGTCTGCTTAAAGGCCACTGCCTCAAGCACGCTTAACCGCGCTGACACCTGCACTATTACAGTTTCCTCAATTGAAGTAACTGGAAAGTCTTCTTGTGTGGGTTGGCTAGTCATGAAGCTCTGCACTTTCGTTGCCATGTAAATTTAAACTACCAAAAATTATTTTATCCTGGGAATTTACTGAACCTCGGATTCAGACGATCATTAATTGATAGGTATAAATACTAATAGTTAGTAATTAGTCATCGAGGATGGGAGCGGAGATTGCCAGCGACGATTCACAATAGAACAAGAAGTAAAAAAACATCCTCTCTTTTGTGCCGACGCAACGCGATCGCCTTGCTACTATCTCATGACTGTTAAAACTACGGTTCAACCTACAGCACGTCTGATTGAGGTCTTTTCTGCTATTCAAGGGGAAGGACTGAATGTCGGGACACGTCAACTTTTTATTCGCTTTGCTTTTTGTGACTTACGCTGCCACTTTTGCGATAGCGCCCACACTTGGAATGCACCCGCTACTTGTCGGATAGAGCGATCGCCTGGATTACGCGACTTTGAAACCCACTCTAATCCTGTCCCACTACCCACTTTAATCCAATGGGTTGAAAGGCAAAATCTACCTTGTCTACACGATAGCATTAGCTTAACTGGCGGCGAACCCCTTCTTCATGCAGCTTTCTTAAAGGAATTTCTGCCCCAAGTGCGATCCCTTACCAATTTACCCATATACTTGGAGTCTGGCGGACATCGCCCACAACAATTGGCGACGATTTTACCCTACTTAGACTCTGTAGGCATGGATTTAAAACTGCCTAGTGTGAGCGGCGAAAGCCTTTGGCAAGAACATACAGAATTTTTACAATTATGTTTGGATTCACATTTTGAGGTTTTTGTCAAGATAATTATTTCTGATAATACAGATCCATCTGAGTTGGAACGTGCGGCAATCATGGTGGCAGATATCAGCCCAGATATCCCCATATTTTTACAACCTGTGACACCTTTACCAGTCTCTCAACAACTGACTGAAACACCTGTACTAGCACCTGCTCCTGAACAAGTTTTGATGTGGCAAGCTTTAATGAAGCAGTTTGTACCACAAGTCCGGGTCGTACCTCAAACTCATAAAATGTTAAATCAACTTTGATTTGGAGGTGGGAAATACCCACCCCAGCGACTGACTGTGTTCTACACTCCAGCTTCATCTGTAGTTCTGGATTTAGCTTTGGCTTTGTTAGCACTGCGTTTGAGAGCAGAAAGTCGTGCTTCGTAGCGAGACCGTTGGCGCTTACTTGGTGTGTTATCAATCATAGTTTTTAAGGCACTGCCCAGACTCTTGTAGGCGTTAGGGAGACTATAACCAAAACGAGTTGCTAGAGCGATCGCTTTTTCGTCAGCAACTAGCAATTCTTTGATTTGCTTTTCCCCATTATTCTTTTGATACAATCGCCAGCCAGAGACACCACATAGTGCCAAAGCTAATACCAGCAATAATCCATCCTGTACCCACAATTCGCCCACAGCACCACCTAAACCAATAGCCAATGCTGCCATTTCCCAGCCATCTTTGGGAATAGTATCATTCTGAATGCGCGCAACTTCATGCCAGAACAGCAAATTACGCTGATCCATTGCCAGCGCATCCCATTTCACCAAGTCAATTTGAATTTCTACTTGGTCTTTACCAATTTCTTCGCAACGGATCATTGGTGGATTCACCTCGGTTGTACCTTCAACCGTTACCCAGCTCTGCAATTCTGGCGGTAGTAAGCCTTTTAACCGCCGGAGTTCACTCATTTCCGCCTTGGCAAAGGAGGTTGCGTAGGATGTCATAAAATCCAGCCCTAGAAAACTTCAGTATATAGTGAGGGTATCACTTTGGAGTATAGCTATTTCCGTGATAATTCGCTTCACTCGTTGGGAAAACTTCCTTGGGGAATTACAGATGATTATAGTCATATTGAGGTGGATGACTGTGGAGCGATCGCCGTAGCTTTGCTTGATGCCATGCTTATTATTTACATAAACTTCATAGTCTACACCACCTAATTAGCGCAACAGCATAAAACCCACCATCAGCACAAATTGCCGTAATCTGACAGCAGCAGTGATCATACTATGCTCCAATCTTAAATTCTCGCCCATGTAAACAACTAGATAAATACGTACTGAAAGCATGGGTTTTGTGTATGTATATACTTACTTTCTCTAAGATTTAGCTATAAAATGTCAAGTTGCCCAAACAATAATCTTGTTAACCCAGTCACTACTAGACATCTGTCGGATGTTTAACAACCAATCAAAATTATCATAAAAATTTACCATATATTTTTATACTCTTCATAAATATCTGTTAATTATTGCTTACAATGTGTTTTTACACACTTTAAGTAAGTATATTACTTAGGTGAAACGCGAAAATCTCATATTTTTAAATCAAAAGCCACAAAGAACACAATGGAATTACGTAAGTAGCTGATACAAAATTTACTGAATCTTTAATGAAAATTGCCCTTATTTAAGAGACGCTAAAGAGATAATAAAATGTAGCAGTCTCAAAGTGAAAAGCCGTAATTTTCTGTAACCAATTCTCAATAAGCAAAACAAACAGGGTACTTCTGAATAATTTTTTATGCGTATCTTAATTTACTCTTACAACTACTATCCAGAACCAATTGGTATAGCCCCATTAATGACAGAGTTAGCAGAGGGACTGGCTACACGTGGACATGAAGTGCGCGTTATCACCGCTATGCCCAACTATCCTGAACGTCAAATTTACGAGGATTATCGGGGTAAATTGTATTTGAATGAATATAAAAACAATGTTCAAATCCAACGCAGTTATATCTGGGTTCGTCCCCAACCCAATTTATTAGATCGAGTATTATTAGATGCTAGTTTTGTTGTTACTAGCTTTTTACCTGCTCTGTTCGGTTGGCGGCCAGATGTAATTCTCTCAACGTCGCCATCACTACCTGTTTGTGTTCCCGCAGCCCTTTTAGGATGGTTACGCGCCTGCCCTGTGATATTAAACCTTCAAGATATCTTACCCGAAGCCGCGATTCATGTCGGACTGCTAAAAAATAAGTTACTCATCAAAGTATTTACTGCATTAGAAAAATTTGCTTATCACACAGCCTCGAAAATTAGCGTTATTGCTGATGGATTTGTCGATAATTTGATATCTAAGGGTGTAGCACCTGAAAAAATCGAGCAAATTCCTAACTGGGTGGATGTAAATTTTATTCGCCCCTCCTCTAAAGAAAATAATCCTTTTCGTGCAGCACATAACCTGAATGGCAAATTTGTAGCCCTATATTCGGGGAATATTGGGCTGACACAAGGTTTAGAAACTGTTGTTAAAGCCGCTTCCCAGTTGCGCGACTTTCCAGATATCGCCTTTGTGATTGTGGGAGAGGCCAAAGGTTTGCAGCGATTACAAAAGTATTGTTTAGACTGTGGTGCAGATAACGTTTTACTGCTACCGTTTCAACCCCGCAAACAGTTGCCACAAATGTTAGCAGCTGCGGATGTTGGTTTGGTAGTGCAGAAAAAAAATGTAGTATCTTTCAATATGCCATCAAAAATTCAATCACTACTTGCCAGTGGTCGGGCTTTGGTTGCATCTGTACCTGAAAATGGCACGGCCGCAAAAGCTATTAGACAAAGTGCTGGGGGAGTTATTGTACCTCCAGAAGACTCTAAAGCCTTAGCAGCAGCTATTTTAGATTTATACCACCATCCCGAAAAAGTGAAAAATTTAGGTGTTCACAGTCGTCAATATGCTATGGAGAATTATGCCTTTGAGCAAGCTTTAAGTCACTATGAAGATCTATTTTATTCAGTGGTCGCAGATCGTCAAGGAATTGATTCTCAAGTTGTGACAAAGCAGGAAGTATGACATTTTTATGAGGTAAAGCTGATAAACCCGAAAGTTGGTGCAAGGCTTTGCCGTGAGCGTCAGCCGAATGGTTTTTAAAGGGTGTACCATCAAAAGTATGAATTTTGGGTTGAATAAATCAGAAAATTTGGGGATGACAGATAGCTGATACTATTCCCTATTCCCTATTCCCTACCTCCACGACAAAACTTTTATGCCTAACGGCACGCTACGGGAACAGCAAACCCTAAATATTGAAGATGAAGCGGCAGGGATAGACGAATATCTCAGCACATATATCCACTATTACTTTGAATCTCACCCCATAGACACCTGTTTTTTTGTTAGTATTCAAAAAAACCAACACATACATTTGCTATTCAATTTTTATTGTTTGTAAGTAAGTGGTTGGGTAAAATTGTAACATAAGGGATGAAGCACCTGAGGTTTAATGTCTGATTATTTCCAAGGAAATTTCCCATTACAGTCTGTCTCGGAGATCAAGAATACACTCAGAGGATTAGAGGCTGAAACCAAAGAGGTGAGTGATAATTTAGCTTTGACTGTCGCCGAAGCAGCCTTAGACCGCAAAGCTGATGATATCTTAGTGCTTAGGGTAGCAGATGTATCTTATCTGGCAGATTATTTTGTGATCATGACTGGCTACTCTAGGGTACAAGTTAGGGCGATCGCTGAATCAATTGAAGCTAAAGTACACACTGATTGGCAACGACGACCCTTGCGAACCGAAGGCAAAGCCGATAGTAGTTGGGTGCTGCTAGATTACGGTGAAGTGATTGTTCACATCATGATGCCAACAGAGAGAGAATTTTATAATTTAGAAGCATTCTGGGTTCATGCAGAACGCATTTCTCTGGCAAAATCTGATGAAGGCGGGGGTAAGCCAAAATGATTAAGCCTTCGGTTTCTAATTGTCCAGTTCCGACAGACCAGCAACCACTCAACGAATACGAAGAGTTAAAAACATCCTGGCTCTTTTGTGATTGCATCTTAAATTGGCGCGACTACATCACGAAAATGGTTTGGATTTGGAGTTTATCGTGGCTAGTGGCAGGGCCTATAGCAGCAGCTAGTTTCCCCCCCCACAAGCAACTAGTCCACTTCATCCTTTGTGGTGCAGCCGGAGCGAGTGTAGGGGTAATTTTGGTACTAGCGCGGTTGTTCTTGGGTTGGCTCTATGTACGCGATCGCCTCTACAATCCGACCGTATTTTATGAAGAGTCGGGTTGGTATGATGGCCAAACTTGGACGAAACCGCAGGAAGTGATCACACGCGATCGCCTGATTGTGTCTTATGAAATTAAACCGATTCTCCAGCGATTAAAATTTACCTCTGCTGGCTTGGCGGGAATGTTTCTTATTGGTACTATAATTTGGCAATTGTCATAAACCCTCATTGGTGTTTAGTAATCAACGACTAATCACCAATGAAGAGGAACTAATACCGCCACCGGGGAAATCCCAAGTCAAAAAATTTTATTTTCGGCTAGTTTGCGGTTTTGTACGGTAGTTTGATCGCCACCGTGCTGTACTAATTCATAAAAAAAGGTAATAAATATTAACCCATGACAATGGGAAAACGAACTCAAGCAAAACCCCTGGAAGTCCGGCTGCTGCGGGAAGGAATTACTGAATCGAGGCATATAGTCGAGGCCGTTGTTTGCGACGAACGGGGACGGGTTCTATCCGTTGCCGGCAACTCTGAAACTGCTGCATTTGTCCGTTCAGCACTCAAACCATTTCAGGCACTCGCAGTCACCACCACAGGCACACTAGAACGCTATAATTTAAGCGATCGCGATTTAGCCATTATTAGTAGTTCCCACAAAGGCACAATCGAACAGGTAAGACAAGTATTTAATATTATTTGGCGGGCCGACCTTGACCCAACAGCCCTTCAATGTCCGATACCCGAAGGCAAAAAAAGTCCCCTGGAATATAATTGCTCTGGTAAACACGCCGGAATGTTAGCTGTTTGTCAACAACGACATTGGCCTTTAAATAACTACCTGGAGCGTAAGCACCCAGTACAACAGTTAATCTTGGGAAAAGTCGCAGAATTGTTGCGAATGCCAGCCGAAGAATTTCTCAGCGCTCACGACGACTGCGGCGCACCCACCTATCTGATGCAAATCAGTCAAATGGCATCTTTGTATGCCCTCTTAGCCTCTAGTAGCAATGTTGATATGGAACGGATTGTCCGTGCCATGACTCATCATGCGGCTATGGTGGCAGGAGTTGGCGAATTTGACACAGAACTGATGCGTTTAGCTCCAGGGGAACTGGTAAGTAAATCTGGTGCGGAAGGAGTGCAATGTATTGGCAGACTAGGTGAAGGTATGGGCTTGACGATTAAAGTCATGGATGGAGCCAAACGCGCCAAATATGCCGTGGCCATCCACTTGCTCCAGCAGATGGGTTGGATTAGCCCCAGCGCCGCCGACAGCCTCTCTGAAAAGTTTATGTCTATAGGAAAATACAAGCGTTTAGAAGTAATTGGAGAATTATCTTTTTTATAGTTGCCAAACTTGAAACTTTGTGGTTATACTATAGAAGTCAAGAGGCGACGCGGGATAGAGCAGTCTGGTAGCTCGTCGGGCTCATAACCCGAAGGTCAGTGGTTCAAATCCACTTCCCGCCACCAAATAAAATATCAAGCAAAACCCTAAACTATTAAAAGTTCGGGGTTTTGTTTTAATTTTGATCTATTCTGAAAGAGAAACTTGACAAAAAGCGCGGAGAATCATGGTTGTGAAGTTGCAGCGACCGATTTTGGTAGGAGGATTGGGACTATCCTTTTCCCTGTGGATATTACAAAGCTGGCATGATTCCATAGTGCAGCTGAGTGAGTTCGGTTTATTTAGTGCTTTGGCTGTGGGTGGTGGTTTATTTTAGCCCATTATTAGCCAGCTTCTTGATTCAAGTAGAACAAATCTACTGGTACTTAAAGTCCGTGGACTCAAAAGCATCAGATGGTTTTTAATTGTTGTTATGACAACATTTAACACTCAAGATATCAGAAAACAGTTTGGTGAACGTGTTCGATACCTCCGCAGTAACCGTGAACTTTCTCAAGAAGACTTAGCACACTTGTGCAATTTGGATAGAAGCTACATCGGAGGAGTTGAACGTGGGCAAAGAAACATCAGTCTTCTGAATATTAAAAAAATTGCAGATGCTTTATGCGTTTCCCCTAGAGAACTTTTTGATGAGTAGTATTCCCAACAACATACGTTTAAAAGAACTGGCAATAGTTACCAACCTCAATAAAGCGTTTTTTGATGATTTTATTGGCTTTTTGCAAACACAAGGATATGATGAACTCTACAAATTTGTTGCGGAGGAAGATGCATATAAAGCTAAAATTACAATTAGGAAATATTTAGATAGGAAGATTCCTGAAAATTTAAAATTATATGATGGCATAGGTCGCCCATATCCTGATGATAAAGCTAAATGGCTACTATTGGGATGGATTTTTAGAGATGCTCCTGAACAGAGGTTGAAAAGCTTTTTGCAAAACTTTAGTGGAGAAATTAACGAGCGTAAAGCTGAGGTTATTAATCAAGTTCGACAGTATGCGTTTGCTAGTTTACCTGACCGTGAAAGATGGGAGTGGATACCAATTTTTGAAGTAATGATTGATCGTTTGGAAGGAAGCCGTCGTTCAATTAAAGGAAATTTATTTGAAGAAATTGTTAGGCGTAATCTCAAGGAAATTTTACAAAAGAATGGAATTAAACTCTCAATTGATAAAACCCAAATTAAGCTGGGGGGCGAAACTTATGATGTGAAAGTAAGTGGAAACAGAGGTGATATCCTAATACCAGTGAAAACTCGTGAAACGATGGGCGGTGGTCATGCGTTGCTGTTTACAAGAGATATTCATAAGGCAATATCTGTAGCAAATGAATCTGGCTATAATTGTATACCCGTCATTATTGCGGAATCATGGACAGGTGATTTAAAGACCCTAAATTGTAAAAACTTTATTTACATAAATAAAAATCCAAATCAAGTAAATGAGGTGGAAAGTTTATTATTTCAGGAATTTGAAAACCTAACAGGAGTTTTTCGAGATATCATGTAATAAATAAACTAAGCTGAAAAAATTCTTTTTATTGCTATTTCGCAATAGTCTTTATTTAACTCAATACCAATAAATTTGCGTTCTTTGACAAGAGAGACAAACCCTGTAGTTCCAGAACCAAAGAAAGGATCAAGAACGACTGAACCTTCAGGACATCCTGCTAATATACAAGGCTCTATCAATTTTTCTGGGAACACAGCAAAATGAGCTTCTCTAAACTTAGATAAAGGTACTTCCCACACAGTTCTCTTATTTCTTCCTTTCGGATGAAATGCCTGATCCCAGCGACCACGATGCAGGTTTGAATTACCAGAATTTTTTCCCTGTTCCGGTGTTCCTCCCTGCTTACCAAGATGGTTGCGCCCACCTTTCATCTTACTTTTATCTGAAAAAGTTACGTGTGGTTCACGGATAGAATCAGCATCATAGTAGTACTTTGAGTTTTTAGCAAACAAAAATATATATTCATGATCTGTAGTTGGACGATTTTGTACAGACGATGGCATGGCGTTTGGTTTATGCCAAATAATGTCAGACCGCAAAATCCAACCTCTCTGTTTCAGAGCAATTGCTAATCGCCAAGGAAGTCCTGCTAAATTTCCATCTATATATTTATCACCTATATTCAGCCAAAGGGTGCCATCATCCTTTAAAACTCTCTTAACTTCATCGAAAATATCAACAAGACGATTCAAGTATTCTTCTGGCGTTGGCTCTGTTCCAACTTGCTTGTCTGTACAATAATCACGCTGTCCGTAATACGGAGGACTAGTCACTACTGTTTGCACAATCGAGTTTGGTAGTTTCCTCAAAACTTCTAATGCTTCTCCATTGAAGATGAAATTAGCTTCGTTAAAATCAGCTTCATCAATATCTTGTACGTCAATTATTAGCTTTTTGTCCAACCCTATGAACAGAGGAAGATTTGCCGTAATACAATCTAAGGACATAGCTATGCTTTTTATGTTATGGTACTTATAGTCATCATACTCTGATGTTACACCCAATGCAACCGCAAGGTTTACAAATAAATCTAGCGTGTCTGTTCGCCTGTTGAAGATAGAAAAGCAGAATTTTGATCTATTCTGAAAGAGAAACTTGACAAAAAGCGCGGAGAATCATGGTTGTGAAGTTGCAGCGACCGATTTTGGTAGGAGGATTGGGACTATCCTTTTCCCTGTGGATATTACAAAGCTGGCATGATTCCATAGTGCAGCTGAGTGAGTTCGGTTTATTTAGTGCTTTGGCTGTGGGTGGTGGTTTGTGGTTATTGCAAAAAAATCGCCCAAAAAATAGTTTAGCGCCGTTAGATGGTATTGTTGTAGATCGAGCAATGGTGGAAAGTGCGATCGCTACAACACAGACTGTCATTGACCAACTGGCAATAGAAGCAGAAAACCACATAGCCTTAGAAACATTACGAGCAAAAGCTGCCCAATTACTGCCCGAATTAGACAGACAAGAAATTAAATTGGCTGTCACTGGTGGTAAATCTGTGGGTAAAAGCACTTTAATTCAGGTGCTGGAGTCTAGCAGTTGGCAAGAAACACAGCCAAAAGTCACTTTCTCGGAAACCCCACCTTTGTTTAGAGAAGCTGGTGACAATTCAGATACGGCTGTTTTAACAGAAATACAACAGTCTGATTTTGTGCTGTTCCTGACAAACGGTGATTTGACAGACTCAGAATTTCAAACTTTACAGCAGTTAAAAGCCGCAAATCAGCCTGCTATTTTGGTTTTCAACAAACAAGACCAGTATTTAGTAGATGAACGTGCTAGTGTCTTGCTGTCATTAAAACAGCGAATAGCGGAAAATGTAGTTGCAACGGCGGCTTCTCCCATTGCGATTAAAGTTAGGAAGCATGAAGCTGATGGTACTGTACAAGAATGGATGGAACAACCAGCCGCCGATATCCAGCAGTTAACACAGCAATTAAGTGCAGTTCTTACACAGCAAAGACAACAACTGGTATGGACAAAGACTTTAAGAACAGCCAACTTGTTGAAAGCCGAAGCGAAAAACTGGCTGAATGAAACTAGATGCGATCGCGCCACCCCAATTATTGAACAATATCAATGGATAACTGCGGCTGCTGCCTTTGCCAACCCAGTCCCAGCCTTGGATATTCTCGCCACTGCGGCAATTAATGCTCAGATGGTCATAGATTTAGGTAATATCTATCAGCAGAAGTTTTCTTGGGAACAGGCGCAAACTGTAGCCGGAACAATGGGAAGTTTGATGCTGAAACTAGGTTTAGTAGAACTTTCCACAAAAGCTGTGAGTATAGTTCTCAAAACTAACACTGTCACCTTTGTAGCTGGTGGTGTAGTGCAAGGTGTCAGTGCAGCTTATCTTACCAGAGTAGCCGGTTTAAGTTTAGTTGAATATTTTGCACAGCAGGAAATAGCGCTAGATTCGGGAAACGCCTTGAATTTAGACAAATTGCGCCAAACGTTGCAAAACGTCTTCCAGAAAAACCAGCAGATGAGTTTTTTATCAACCTTTGTTCAGCAAGGCGTAAAGCGTTTATCGCCACAACCACAGCCTGAAACTGTCGGATAATTTCGCGCAAAGCCGTCAAGACGCATAATAAAAACTTTGACTCTGCGCCTTTGCGCCTTTGCGTGAGAATAATCCTTAAATTTTACTAATTTATTAAATTTTTTAATGACTTTTTCTCCTTGTATTTTTTCTTTTTTTTCTGGCTCAGGCTTCCTTGATTTAGGCTTTGAAAATAGTGGTTTTAATATTGTTTATGTCAATGAAATATTTAAACCATTCATGAAAGCATATCGCTATTCACGGGAAATGCTGAAACTCCCACAGCCAGAATATGGATATCACGAAGGGGAAGCAGCAGACGTAAGCAAACTTATCACGGGGAAAGAAGCACAACACCTCCATGAATTAGTTAAAGATTGCCGCAAATCTGATAATATAATTGGTTTTATTGGTGGACCCCCGTGTCCTGACTTTTCGGTTGGGGGAAAAAATAAAGGCAAATTAGGCGATAATGGTAAGCTTTCGGCTGACTATGTAGAATTAATTTGTCAAAATCTGCCAGACTTTTTTTTATTTGAAAATGTCAAAGGTTTATGGCGGACGAAAAAACACCGTTTATTTTTTGAATCATTAAAAAAAAGATTAAACCAAGCTGGTTATATATTAACAGAACGGTTAATTAATGCTATTGAATATGGTGTAGCACAAGATAGAGAAAGAATTATTCTTGTTGGTTTTAAAGATAATTTAATCAATGATATTGGTATTAATAAATTAATATTTGAAGTCCATTTTAACTGGCAAAAGCAAATTTTATATCCTCAAGAACAGGTGTTTAATTATCCTTGGCGAAAGTGCGAAACATTCCAAGAAAATTCTATCATATCTTGCCCTGAAAACATACCTCAAGAACTAACAGTTGAATACTGGTTTAGAAAAAATGATGTGTTGCATCATCCCAATACTCAACACTATTTTAAACCAAGGGCAGGTATTGTCAGATTTGCTGCTGTTGATGAAGGTGATGTTTCTAAAAAATCTTTCAAACGTCTGCACAGATGGCGTTATTCACCGACAGCTTGCTATGGTCATAATGAAGTACATTTACATCCATACCAAGTGCGAAGAATTTCTGTGGCGGAAGCTTTAGCTATTCAATCTTTACCTGTAAATTTTGTACTTCCAGAGGATATGTCACTCACTAATATGTTTAAAACTATTGGTAATGGTGTGCCTTATTTGGCATCAAAGGCATTAGCTCAAACTATTCTCGACTTCTTAACTATTGGGGTGAAAAGTTTTGTGAGTTTCAATTATATAATTCCATGCTAGGACTCAGACTAATTAAATCATCAATATTGCGTTTCATAGTGTTGCAAATGGCATCTAATGGCAAGTCATTAGCATCGTAACCAAAAGGATTTTCTATTTCCAAACCGATTGCTTCAATACCAAATAAAGTAAAACTAATCAACGCCACAATTAATCCTGTCCACCACCCCAGACTTTCCACTAATTGAAAAGGTAATAGACAACAATACAGTAATAATAACTGTTTGAGATGAATAGTGTATGCTAAAGGTATTGGTGTTTTTAAAATCCGTTCGCACGCACCTAAATTATCTACTAATTTATTTAATAACTCCTGCATTGCTGTTAATTGATAGCTGTT
>NZ_JAYGHH010000051.1:6736-12326 GCF_034931045.1 Nodularia sp. UHCC 0506 | reverse complement strand
GCAATTTTTATTATACTGCTGCTGTAAATAATCTCCAATCCAGAAGGCAACTTCTAGGGGTGGGTTATTCATATTCTTAAGTTTTATATATTTAGAATCTGGTATTAATTCTTCTAACTCATTTGTTACTAACTCTCCGCGCAAATGTAATTTAGTCGCTACAGCAAAGGCTACTAATAAATTCAATGCCGTAATTTTATTTTTTCTATCTTCTGCGGATATTTCATCAATAGAAACCCAAATTTGTCTTGCTAAATTTCGCACATTGTTTATTATGGAACCCCAACATTTTCTGCCTTCCCAAAAGCGTTCATAAGCTGTATTAGTACGAAAAACTAATAATAAACCTAAAACGATGCTAGGAATAACACTTCCTAAAATTGGTTGGGATACAGATAATTTCAAGTCATAAAGTATAGAAACAAAAACACCAAATAACCCACACCCAATAACGCGTTTATAAATCGCAAAAATTACTGATCCTTTTAGCTGGAGAGCTATTTGAAGCCATCGTTTTCTTTGAACTGTCATGCAACTAACCTAAAATAAAATTTAGTAACCAGGTTATTTTTCTCCCATCATTTTTATCTTCCCACACTCCCCACACCTAAAAAGTAAGGCTAGGGGTGAGGTCAAAACCAGATTTGTTTGTTATTTATTTAATTCATATTTTTTACAGATACCTATAGTTCAGCAGAGGAAACCAGGTTAGCAGGTTATTTTCAGGGTCAACTGATAATATATGTGTTTTAATATATATAAGAAATGTCTTTATTTTTTATAAAGTTTAATAATCAATGATTGGCAAAACACACGATGGCAGCAGACTATATTGATATTGCGCCATTTATCGATCATTCTCTGCTGATGCCAACGGCTACTCCAGAGCAGGTTGACCAATGGTGTGCAGAAGCAGACAGATTTAATTTTGCGGCGGTTTGTCTTCATCCCTCCTATGTGAAGCAAGCAGCAGAATTCCTCCACGGTAGAAAGCCTCAAGTTTGTACAGTCATTGGCTTTCCTATGGGGGCGACAACTTCCGCAGTTAAGCTCTATGAGGCTCAGGAAGCTGCGGAAAATGGGGCGACTGAGCTAGATGTGGTAATTAACTTAGGTTGGTTAAAGGCTGGAAAAACCGAAGCAGTTCACCGCGAAATTGCGGAAATTTGTGAGGAAACTGGGCAAACTGTCAAGGTGATTTTGGAAACTAATCTACTGACTGATGCTGAGAAAAGATTGGCGGCGGAAGTATGTATGGAAGCTGGGGCGGCATTCTTAAAAACCAGTACAGGTTGGAATGGTGGCGCTACTTTAGCGGATGTGCGACTGTTGAAGGAAATTACCAAAGATAGCTTGGGAATTAAAGCTTCTGGGGGTATTCGCACCTACAATGAAGCTATAGAGCTAATTCTAGCCGGTGCTACTAGATTAGGCACGTCTCGGAGTATCGATTTGCTCCGCCAGCGCGATAACCTGGAAAAGGGTGAATAGTCATGGCTTTTTTGTCTTTAGTCATGGGTTGTTTTTCCTCAAAGAATAGCCAATGACTAATAATTAATGACTAATGAGTAGAACCTATAAAGCCACTGGAATTAATCTCAAAGCTCAAATACTGGGAGAATCAGACAGAATTGTGACCATTTTGACACGAGAGTTTGGTTTAATTCAAGCAGTTGCACCAGGGGCGCGCAAGCAAAACTCTAGCCTTGGTGGTAGGAGTGGGATGTTTGTGGTGAATGAATTACTGATTGCCAAAGGGCGATCGCTCGATAGAATTACACAAGCACAAACTGTCAAAACTTATCCAGATTTGGCTAAAGACTTGGGCAAACTTGCCGCAGGTCAATATTTAGCAGAAATAGTCCTGTGTCAAGCTTTGAGTGAACAACCCCAAGAGGAACTGTATCAGTTACTCAATGAATATCTTCATAAATTGGAATTACTTCCCAAAACTGATACATCTGGTATTTATGCTCACTTAGCCCAGGGAGTGTTTCAGTTTTTTGCTCTCGGAGGGTTGTCACCTCAAGTACAAGTCTGTTGCTTAACTCAGAAGACTTTAAAGCCAGACTTTACCAACCCTAACTGGCGAGTAGGATTTAGTGTTACGGCTGGTGGTACAGTCTGTTTACAGGCTTGGGAAAATTTGCGTCAAGATCGAGATCAGCCCCGTCTGGTTTCATCAGCCGATGACCGAAACCCAGCTTACCAAACAATTGTTCATCGCCAAGATATACCAGTAATTTCTGGTCGCTTGGATGCTACAGAACTAACTATGCTCCAAAATCTGTCACAACCAGAGATAATGCGAATGGATGCTGCCAAAAATTATGGCTGGTTATCTGTTGAGAAGATTTTGCGCCAGTATGCTCAATATCATTTAGGTCGCCCAATTCTTTCTGCTACCTTGATTGACTCTTATTTTGCCGCTAACCATGATGCAACCGTCTGATTTGGATAGAAAAATCCTACCTTTATCCCCAAACACCAAAAAACAGAATAGGGCATCAGATCCTACAGTCAAGAATCACTTGAGTGCTGTTCCTAAGCCGACAAATAGCCCAGAACAGACACAAGATGTTTCTGAAAATGTTCAAAAAAATACATTGTCAAGCCCAAAAACTGAGGTTTCCCCAGAATCTGAAACCCTGGTCAACGGTAATGGACGCAGTTTGTCTGTAGCTAGTGCTGCGGAAACAGAATCACCACAATTAGATGAGTCTGATGTTGAAAATGGGGGACAGCAGGGATTTTTACCTGTCTTAAGAAATCCCAATTTTCTGGCTCTTTGGGGTGGTCAAGTTTTCTGCCAGATGGCAGATAAAGTGTATTTGGTGCTGATGATTGGCTTGATTAATACTCAGTTTCAGGGAAGTGATCAAAGCATTAGTGGTTGGGTATCCGCTTTAATGATGGCTTTTACCATTCCGGCCGTGCTGTTTGGTTCTGTGGCTGGTGTATTTGTGGATCGCTGGTCGAAAAAAACTGTACTCGTCACAACCAATGCTTGGCGCGGTATCTTGGTTTTGTCGATTCCGTTTTTGCTGTGGTTAACTGATGATTGGCAACCCATTGGGATGTTACCTGTGGGTTTTGCGATTATTTTGGGGGTGACTTTTTTAGTCTCTACTCTGACTCAGTTTTTTGCCCCAGCTGAACAAACGGCAATTCCTTTAGTGGTGGAAGAACAGCATTTACTCTCGGCTAATTCTCTGTATACAACAACCATGATGGCTTCGGTAATTGTGGGTTTTGCCATTGGGGAACCACTGTTGGCGATCGCTGATACACTTTGGCTACAAATTGGTGGTAATGATGGTTTAGGTAAGGAAATTTTGGTAGGTGGTAGTTATGCGATCGCTGGATTCATTTTACTGCTATTGGCAACTAAAGAAATACCCCACCACCCCGACACAGAATTTCCTCACGTCTTCTCTGACTTGCGCGATGGTTTCTCTTACCTCAAAGCTAATTCTCGTGTCCGCAATGCTTTACTACAACTAACTATTTTGTTTTCTGTGTTTGCAGCCTTAACGGTTCTAGCCGTGCGGATGGCAGAAATCATTCCTAACTTAAAAGCATCTCAATTTGGCTTTTTACTAGCATTTGGTGGGATTGGGATGGCGGCTGGGGCGACAATTCTCGGTCAGTTTGGTCAGCGCTTCTCCTACTCTGAACTGAGTCTGTGTGGTTGCTTAGGGATGGCAGGATGTTTAATTGGTCTGTCGATATTCACTACACAACTCTGGATGATTTTGCTGTTAATAGCCTTTTTGGGTGTGTTTGGGGCGCTAGTGGGTATCCCGATGCAAACGGCGATTCAAACAGAAACCCCTCCAGAAATGCGGGGTAAGGTCTTTGGTCTGCAAAATAATGTGATTAATATTGCCTTGACTCTACCCTTAGCATTAGCCGGAGTAGCTGAAACCTTTGTTGGCTTACAAGCTGTTTTCTTGGTATTAGCTATAACTGTGTTCTCAGGAGGTATATTAACTTTTTATAATTCCCATTAGTAGTAATCAGACTTAAAGGAGATATAATTCAATACATTCCTAGCAACAGCAATTTCATGAAAAATTGTGCCTTTGTGCTAAACTTAACCCAGCGAAAATATATCGTAGATTTGCTGAGTATCAATTTGATATTAGCAAGACCAACTCTTTATTTAAATATAGTTATTCACAACTTAATATTTATAGGTTAAATTCGGCAACGCACTGGTTTAATAGTAATGAAGCTTGGCTTATTGACTGGGGTAGTGTGGAGTTATATGGAACCTAAACCGCCAAAAATTACCACAGCACAAAAGACAAGCAACTAAAAAATGATATCTCAAACCCGCTTTTCTGATAGCTAACAAAGAATGCGTATAGCCTGGATTGGAAAGAAATCACCCTTTTGTGGTAACGTCACCTACAGTAGAGAAGTCACAAACGCCTTGCACCGGGAACACGAAGTTAGTTTTCTCCACTTCGCCCAAGAAGAATCTGAACCTGAAAATTGGCCAAATTTCCAAGAAGTTTCCCTACCCTTCATTTATAAATCCCAGGTTTACACAATTCCTAGTTTTAAAGCGACCAAACTATTAACCGATTCGCTACGGGAAATTAAGCCGGATATAGTCCATGCTTCTCTGACTTTATCTCCCCTGGACTTTGTGCTACCAGAAATCTGCGAACAATTGAATTTGCCTCTGATTGCTACTTTTCACACACCATTTGCGGGGAAGGGAGCAAAATTTATATCGGGAACACAGCTTTTAGCTTATCAACTTTACGCGCCTTTTTTGGGGAACTACGACCGGGTAATTGTATTTTCCCAAATTCAGCGAGAGTTATTAGCACGCCTGGGTGTCAAGAAAAAGAAAATTGCCGTGATTCCCAATGGCGTTGATACTGCCAAGTTTTCTCCGGGAGACTCTACAATCAAAGCGGAATTCAAAGCGGAACGTTTGTTTGTTTATCAAGGTCGCATCGCCCCAGAAAAAAACGTTGAATCTCTGCTGCGGGCTTGGAAGCAATCACAAATGAGAACTAGTAGTAAGTTGCTGATTGTGGGTGATGGTCCTTTGAAATCTTCTTTGGAACCATTTTATGGTTCAGAATCTGGCATTATTTGGTTGGGATTTGTGGCAGACGAACAACGCCGCATCGAAATTTTACGGGGTGCTGATGTATTTATTTTACCTTCGTTGGTGGAGGGGTTATCTCTGTCTCTTTTAGAAGCCATGTCTTGTGGAATAGCTTGTTTAGCCACAGATGTGGGTGCAGATGGAGAAGTTTTAGAGCAAGGTGCAGGTGTAGTATTGAATACTAAGACGGCGCGATCGCAATTAAGAACCCTCTTACCACTATTCCAAGACCATCCTGAGTTAACTACTTTACTGGGGCAAAAAGCCAGACAGCGTGTATTAGACCGCTATACCCTCAGTAAAAATATTACTCAGTTAGAAGAATTATACAAAGAAGTTTTAGCACAGTGGCCTGTACCTCTGGGTCGCAGGGCGTAAAAGATCAATCCGCTACGCGGAGTCATTAGCCCTGAGTTAACTACACTCACAAGTATATTAATAACTACTTAGGGTTTGCTG
>NZ_JAYGHH010000051.1:5287-6559 GCF_034931045.1 Nodularia sp. UHCC 0506 | reverse complement strand
AGATTTCTTCAGCCAGCCCTACTTAATAACCAGTTATTAATATGGTTCATCTAGGGGATTAATCGCGATCGCCTAGATTTATGGTGTTTTTTTCCTGTAATACTGTATGGGCGGTTACTTTTACCGGAAGATGTCAAGATTTAATTAAATAACTTTACAAAGTTTAAGATTTATTTTACAATTTTTTACATAGCAGCTAAACCTCTGATTAATTTTGAATATGGCTTTAACTATCCAGTCCGCTCAGAATATCTTCTCTAATACTCAGGTTCCCAGCCCGATCCCCGCTACTATCGCCTTGTTCGATCAACTCGGTGTGGATGACCAACTGGCATATCTTTGGTACGCCTACACTGAAATGGGTAAGACCATTACTCCCGCAGCACCTGGAGCCGCACGCCTGCAACTAGCAGAAAGTTTGCTCACCCAAATTAAAAAAATGTCTCCTGAAGAGCAAACCCAAGTCATGCGGGATCTTGCTAATCGTGCTGATTCTCCCATTAGCCGTTCCTATGGTTTTTTCAGTGTTAATACCAAGCTGGCTTTTTGGTACGAGTTGGGAGAATTGATGAAGCAGGGTGTAGTTGCTCCTATTCCCAGTGGTTATCAAATGACTCCTGGTGTACAAGTAGTGCTAGAAGCCACCAAGAAACTTGATCCAGGTCAGCAAATTACAGTGCTGCGGAACACTGTAGTAAATATGGGATTCGATACCTCTGATTTGGGGCCAAGTAGCTATCCTAAAGCCGTTGAGGAACCTGCATTTGCTCGGACTGCTCCATCCATCTCCTCAGTCAAAATTGATGGCGTTACAGAGCCTGCTGTACTCAGCTACATTGAAGCGATGAATGCTGACGACTTTGATAAAGCTATTAGTCTGTTTACTGCTGAAGGTGCGCTACAACCACCATTCCAAAAACCAATTGTAGGGCATGAGGCGATCGCCAAATATATGCGCGAAGAAGCCCAAGGACTAAACATGATGCCAAAACAAGGTATCTGTGAAAATCAGCCTGATGGTTCTAAGCAACTTAAAATTACAGGTGTTGTCCAAACTCCTTGGTTCGGTGTAACTGTGGGTATGAATATTGCTTGGCGGTTCTTAATCAATCCCGAAGGCAAAATTTTCTTCGTCGCAATTGATATGTTGGCTTCTCCTGAAGAACTGTTAAGTCTGCGTCGCGTTTAATCCCACAGGGTAGGCATTGCCTATCCTACTAAAATATTTCTCAAATTTGCCAGACATTAACCACATTTAAATAGGGCTTGCTG
>NZ_JAYGHH010000051.1:0-5141 GCF_034931045.1 Nodularia sp. UHCC 0506 | reverse complement strand
AGATTTCTTCAGCCAGCCCTAAATATGCTTTTTCTAAAACTCTTGTAGGGACTTTCTCTGGAATGTCCCTACTTTTTTGTGTGCGATGTCTAAGAGGATGTTTGAAAAGTTTTGGGCGAATATAATATGGCTACGCTTCGCGTTAGCGATACGCTACTACACAGGCATGGTGCGTAGCGGCTTTCCGTAGGGAAGTCCAGCGACCTGGACTAATGCAAAATCAAGGTTTTCAAACCCACGCAGGTGGGTTTCGTTTGTGTAGCCGCTTCTAGTCGCCAAGGCGAGTAATAAATTAGACTTGTCAAACAACCTCTAATATAGGGTTTGCTGTTCGCGTAGCGTGCCATTAGGTATATGGAGGCGTGGAGTATATTTGCCCGAAAATTGCCGCAAGCAACATTTCTAAAGCCAGCTACAAAAATTTGTTGACAGACCACCCCAAACTCGTCGGCTGTTCATAAATCCGCTTGAGAGTATTCACATCTCTGGGAGAAATCTGTGGGGGGTTGCGAACTTGGGAAAAGTATAAAGCATCGGTTGGTAAATCACTATGTCCCCAAATTCCTAAAGCATGACCGAGTTCGTGGCGGGAGGCTGCTTTGAGAAACACACCTGTTTGAGTAGGACTCAATAAAATGGTGAAGCGGTGGGATAAAATAATATTATTATTAATATTGCTATTGTATAACTCATAAGTAGCTTGTGCCGAACGCGCACGGGGAAAATTGCCACCACGGGAAAATTGCAGAGGTGGTGATTTTCGCAGAATATTAATATCAGCAATATCTGGCTGTTCTACTACTACTAAAGGTAAATAAACACTCCACTCTTGCACAGTCTCTAAGACACTGTTAAACCATGCTTGAGCCTGGGTATGACTCGCTACTTGGGGTCTTTCTATATATACTTTAATTGGAAATTGCGACCAGACTAAATAACCTACCTGTGTTTTTTCCACTTGGGAAAAGTAGTCCCCACTATTTGTATCATCTTGCCATTGCGCCAGTGTGGGCGGTAGGGGATGGGGAGATGGGGCGATAGAGGTAGTTTGTATGACAGCGTTAGAAGACAAATTAGTAAAAATAACTAGCAACCCTGCGCTAATGAATAAGAACAGAACTGCTAGTAATTTTCGTATATTTAAACTTTGGTGGGTTTGAGGTTTTGGATAATGAATTTTCTTGCCCATCATCCTATTTCCTTATTTTTATTTAGGTAGCCAACCAGCACTCAAAACCACTGTTAAACCCATAAATATAACTGTCAGCGCCCAGGTAACACGATTTAAGGTGTCTTCTGCACTCTTGGTACTGCTGAATAATTGGGCCTGTCCGCCAATAGCACCAATACCATCACCTTTGGGGCTATGTAGCAGCACCAAAATAATTAAACCTAAAGCAGAAATAGCCCAAACAATTTGCACAATAGTAGTAGCTGTCATAGTTAAGAATCTCTCTTATAACAAATTTCAAATTGGGATCAAAAGTTGAAAGTTAGGAGTGAGAAAAATTTTTATTCACTCCTAAGCTTTTTTACATACCAGCTTTCACGGGAGTTCGAGTGCGTTCCACGTCATATCCGGCTGGTGTTAATAGCGATCGCCCTGTCATTTCTGACGGTTGGGGTAACTGTAAAATCTCTAGAATGGTGGGCGCAATGTCGGCTAACTTGCCATCACTTCGCAATTCAACATTGGTACCATGTCCAGGAATTTTGATCGTCTCTCCTTCCACTAAGATAAAGGGGACTGGATTAGTCGTGTGAGCTGTCCAGGGATTACCTTCTTCATCTAGCATATACTCAGCGTTACCGTGGTCAGCAGTAATCATTGCTGTACCTCCGGCTTGGCTAATGCTGGTGAGTAATCTACCCAAACACTGATCCACTGTTTCAATCGCTGTCACTGTGGCTTCTATTTGACCAGTATGCCCTACCATGTCTGGGTTAGCATAGTTAATCACTACTAAAGAGTAAACACCCTTTTTAATTGCAGCGATCGCTACATCTGTAACTGCTTCTGCCGACATTTTAGGGGCTTTGTCGTAAGTTGCGACCATCGGACTGCTGACAAGTTCTCGGTCTTCCCCAGCAAAAGGTTCCTCTAGTCCCCCATTAAAGAAATAGGTGACGTGGGCGTATTTTTCAGTTTCAGCCGTGCGGAACTGCTGCAAACCATTATTGGCAACTACTTCACCTAAAATATTACTCAAATTTTGCGGTTCAAAAGCTACAGTGACTGGTAGTTCTGAATCGTATTGAGTAAAGGTAGCAAAAGACAACGGCTGAATTTGCTGCCTTTCAAAACCTGTAAATTTAGGGCTGACAAAAGCTTGAGTCAACTGTCTAGCGCGGTCTGGGCGGAAGTTGAAGAATATCACACCGTCCCCTGGTTCTATAGCGCCAGGGGCAATACGGACTGGATTGATAAACTCGTCCTTCACACCTTCAGCATAAGATGCTGCTAAGATTTCCCCAGCCTGACGACCATCAATAGCAGTATCTTGTGTCATTACCTCATAAGCAAGTTGCACCCGATCCCAACGGTGATCCCGATCCATTGCGTAGTAACGACCACTCAGGGTGACTATGCGCCCAATACCTTTGTCTTCGATTTGATCCTGCAATAGCTGGATTGCTTTTATACCCTCCGTGGGGGCAGTATCACGACCATCAGTGATGGCGTGGATACACACTTGTGAAATTTCCTGTTCCTTGGCTAAATCCAGTAGTCCAAAGAGATGGGTGATATGAGAGTGTACCCCTCCCTCCGAACAAAGCCCCACCAGATGCAGCTTGCCATTTCCAGAGCGAACTTTCTGGCAAATTTTGACAAGTGCGGGGTTTTTCAGAATAGAACCATCTTCCACCGCATCCGAGATGCGTACCAATTCTTGAGGTACTACTCGCCCAGCGCCAATGTTCAAATGACCCACTTCCGAGTTGCCCATCTGACCTTCTGGCAACCCTACGGCCTTTCCTGATGTGCTAATGAGGGTGTGCGGGTAAGCTGTCCATAAGCTTTCCACAATGGGAGTTTTAGCAGCGACAATTGCGTTTCCTCGCTTCTGTTCGCAGTAGCCCCACCCGTCTAAAATGACTAGCACCACAGGAGCAACAGGTGCTTTGGTCATAGTAAAATTGCCCTTTACTTTTTGTAATATCCGAATGATACCACTGCTAATCATCAGCGCAAGTGAATTTATGCTGATTAACTTATTTTATTTACATTCTTTTTTATAGTTAGTAGTGGCATTTAAAGGCCACTACTAGGTAGTTGATCATTTGCCTTTTGCGGCAGACTTGGCAGCTTTAGCAGCTTTCTTAGCGGCTTTTTCGGCAGCTATTGCAGCTAATTTAGCTTGTTCCTTTTCTTCGGCAATTTTATCCAGGTAGTAATGATAGTCTCCTAGATAGACACGAAATTCACCGTCGCGGATTTCGACAATTTTGTTGGCTACTTGGGAGATAAAATAACGGTCATGGGAAACTACAATCGCCGTGCCATCATAGTTCTGTAAGGATTCTTCCAGCATTTCTTTGGCTGGAATATCTAAGTGGTTTGTCGGCTCATCTAAAATCAGCAGATTAGCTGGACGTAATAGCATTTTCGCCAATGCTAAACGAGCTTTTTCTCCTCCACTTAATGCCCCTACTGACTTAAATGCTGTCTCACCTGTGAACAAAAACCGTCCCAAAAGTCTGCGAACTTCTTCGTTTGTCCAGTCGGGAACTTCATCATGGATGGTTTCCATGACTGTTTTCTTTAAGTCTAAGGCTTCGGCTTGATTTTGCTCAAAGTAGCCGGGAAGCACATTATGATCGCCTAATTTTACAGTGCCTTCCGTGGGTGGTTCCATACCCATGATTACCCGTAACAGGGTAGATTTTCCCGCACCATTGGGACCGAGAAAGGCAATGCGATCGCCTCTTTCTATTAACAGACTTGTTCCCAAGAATAAGATTTTATCATCGTAGATATGAGTTAAATCTTTTATTTCTACTACTTCCCGTCCACTGCGGGGTGCTGGCGGAAAGCGGAAGTGCAGGGTTTTCACCCCAGCCACAGGTGCGTCAATACGCTCGATTTTTTCTAGTTGTTTTTCCCGGCTTTTCGCCTGGGTGCTGCGAGTCGCACTAGCGCGGAATCTGTCAACAAATGTTTGCTGTTTCTCTAATTCTTTCTGCTGACGCTCGTAGGCGCTCAGTTGTGCTAGTTGATTTTCAGCTTTTTGTTCTAAGTATGCTGAATAGTTACCCAGGTAGGTAGTAGAAACACCACGTTCAGTTTCTACGATGTGGGTGCAGAGGCGGTCAAGGAATTCCCGGTCATGGGAAACTATCACCATTGGAGTATTCAGGCCTTTGAGGTAGTTTTCTAGCCACTCAATGGTTTCTAAATCTAAGTGGTTAGTCGGTTCGTCCAGTAGTAATAAGTCGGGTTTTTGCAGGAGAATTTTACCTAAACTCATCCGCATTTGCCAACCACCGGAGAAAGCGCTGACGAGGCGATCGCCATCTTCGGAATCAAACCCCATTTCTGGTAAAATTTTCCCGATGCGTGCGTCTAAGTTATAGCCATCCAGGGCTTCAAATTGACGCTGTAAGCGATCTAGTTTGTCAATCAGTTTATCCAGTTCTTCTGGAGTAGCCGTTTCCATATCGCGCTGTACTTGCGCCAGCGACATTTGTACTTGGTTGGCTTCTTCAAAGACGATCCAAAATTCTTCTCTCACTGTGCGGCCGGGATCTACTTCAAACTCTTGGTTGAGGTAGGCTATGTGCAAACTGGAGGGACGAATGATTTCGCCGGCGGTGGGTTCAATTTCCCCGGTGATAATTTTTAGCTGGGTGGATTTTCCCGCACCGTTGACACCGACTAAGCCAATACGCTCCCCTGGTTTGACTTCCCAGTTGATATCTTTGAGAACTTCGCCTGTAGGATAAATTTTACTGATATGTTCTAGTCGCAGCATCAAGTTTCTCTCAGGTAGGGTATGGGTAGTTAAGGACGAAGTACTAACACCGTCTCCAATATTAACAAAAATTAACTCAAGTTTATGCTTTTTTGCAGCCTCTGAGGATGGGAGTTTTTAACGCAGAGGGGCGCTGAGGTTAACGCAAAGGTACGCTGAGGTTTTATA
>NZ_JAYGHH010000050.1:42272-43350 GCF_034931045.1 Nodularia sp. UHCC 0506 | reverse complement strand
TTAAGATATAGTTTATACTGAAAACCCATAAGATATGTACTTTTATAGCGCCAGCTTTTGCACAGCAAGGGGTTGAGGAGTGCTATGACTTTAAAAAATAGTCTTGCCGATTAGACTCTGAACGTCAATTTTCGATTTTCTTTCCCAAAGGTGTCAGTATTTAGGTAATACCATCTATGCTCCTATCTAATTACTGTACGGTTACGTGAGTTTTCAAGTGCCGTATGATAACTGTTTAATTTTGATTGGATGCTGTTTTAATATTGATTTATGTCAAGACAGAGACTAACATATAAACCTTACTGTTAGGTAAACAAAATCAAACAACAAACTTCCTCAACAGCAAAACCTTAACGTATGTAATACCATTTTTTTGTGAGGCTCTACAGAATTATCAAATCCATTCACTTATTCGTCTGTATAGCCGCGCAGCTTACTGAAAGCATCTTGAGAATCGCCCCTATATATTTTTGTGAAATGGGGATGATTCTCTGTAAATAGTTAAATGTGAATGTTTTCATCACTTGTGGTTATGAAAATAACTCACAGATGTTGATGTCTGCAAACATATATCAATTTAACAAGCTTAATCAGTCTAGATTGTCCTATATTTCTGATTTGGCATCGCTTTTAGCGCGTTCATTACTGATTTTGGTAATGGAAAAACACTTGATGTGTAGCATCAATATTCAAGCAATTAGCAAACAGACCCAACAATAAATACTCAATATGTCACAATATCCGATGAAAAAAACAGTGCAACGTAAACAGTTCCAAATGTATCGTTCTTTAGTTGCGATCGCTCTATTAACTAACGGTTTCTTCCAAGCCATAATGCCTGTATTAGCAGAAGGAACTGCCGCAGGAGAAACTATTAGCAACACCGCAACTGCGACTTACGAAGAACCAAATAACCCAGGAACAACAATTAATGTCACTTCCAACACCGTTACTTTAACAGTTGCAGAAGTTGCAGGTATCACCGTTTCTGCCTCTGGTGTTGAGGATGTTAACGCTGGAACTGTGGGAGTTGGAGACTTATTGATCTACACCTACACCCTCACCAACGTTGGTAACG